>JBLFWJ010000016.1:0-31029 GCA_047611425.1 Bacteroidia bacterium
ACTCCAAGCCTTTTCAAACGGCTGGTGGTCTCGTATCGTGCCATCTCAACTCTTCCTCCTTTGCATTGCGTTATGTTGAAAACGACAATTCCGTCATTTATTATATCGGCAATGGCTTGGTTGAATTCAGCGTTGCTCGGAACGTTACCAGCACCAAATGTTTCAATAATCAACCCCTTAATTTTTCCTGAGTCAGCCATTGATTTCAGCAAATCTGGATTGAAACCTGGAAACAAACGCACAACAGCGACCTGCTCATCAAATCCATAATTGACCTGGAATGGACTTTCGATCCAAGGTTGCTGAATTGCAGAATAATCAAACCGAATGCTAACGCCCGCCATGGCCAAAGGCGGATAATTCACTGATAGAAATGCTTCAAAGTTTTCGGAATTGAATTTATGCGCTCGGTTACCTCTATATAGGGAGTACTCAAAATAAATGCACACTTCTGGTACCGTAGCCTGACCATTCGTGTAATGACCAGCAATCTCAATTGCGGTTATCAGATTCTCTCGGGCATCGGATCTTGGAACTCCAACGGGTAATTGTGATCCGGTAAGAATGATTGGTTTTGTCAACCCATCAAACATGAAGCTGAGAGCGCTGGCAGTGTACGCCATCGTATCGGACCCATGCAGAATCACGAACCCATCAAATTCATCGTAGTCCTTTTCAATTCTTTTTGCCAATCGCTCCCAGTGCTGAGGTGTGATATTAGATGAATCGATAGGATCGTCCAACGTATCAACTTCTATATGGCATTTAAGCTGGGCCATTTCAGGAATGGCACTTATCAATCCATCAACATTGAATGGCTTGAGCGCGCCACTTTCCTCGTCTCTAATCATACCGATTGTGCCACCGGTATATAATAGGAGTATGCGTGGTTGCTCTTCGCTCATCTTTATAGTTGCTAGTTACGCGTTTAGAGTCGCTTGTTGAGCGTTAGTCAATTCTAGCTTAAAAAGCTTAATGGCATTTTTTGTGGTGATGTCTGCGATTTCCTCAACAGGCAATCCCTTTACCTCGGCAAGTTTTTCGGCTACAAACTTTACGTAGGAGCTTTCGTTGCGCTTACCTCTAAACGGTTTTGGTGCTAAATAAGGCGAGTCTGTTTCTAGCACTAACCTGTCCATTGGGAGTTCGGCAACTGTTTCGGCCACACCAGAATTCTTAAAAGTGACTACTCCACCAATTCCTAAATAAAATCCTAAATCAAGAAGTGCATTTGCTTGATCCAAATTTCCGGTAAAGCAATGTAGAACCCCTGTAAGGTTTCCATCCTGAACTTTAGTGATTGATGCGATGACCTCATCGTAAGCAGTTCGACAATGGACAGCTACAGGAAGCTTCAGTTCTTTGGCCCATTCCATTTGCTGCTCAAAGGCAATAATCTGAAATGGAAGCGATTCCTTATCCCAATGCAAATCCAATCCAATCTCGCCAACAGCGATATACCCGCCTTGCTCCAACTCTGATTTGACTATTGATAATTGATTTTCATAATCCGCAGTCACATGACATGGATGAATACCCATCATCGGCTTTACCATATCCGGGAACCGTTTACACACTGCCTTCATCCTCGGTGTGGACTCGGCATCAATATCCGGCAAGAGCATCAATCCTACTCCGGCTTCTTTAGCTCGCTGCATGACCTCATCTAGGTCATCATCAAAATGCTTGGTGAATAAGTGCGTATGTGTGTCGATAAGCAACATGGCGCGAAAATACAATTGCGACTCGCTTGAGGTTCATTCAAAATTTACGCAATAAGTGGTTTCGCAATCCATCGCACAATACAGTGTTCATCAAAGCAGTATTATTGTAGATATGGATATGATCCGAACTCCAGATCATCATTTTGATGGTCTTCCAGCTTTTCCTTACCCACCAAACTATGTTCATGTAAACGGTGCTAGAATGCACTATTTGGATGAGGGCAAGAAAGATGGAGAGGTGATTCTTTGTCTTCACGGTGAGCCCACTTGGTGTTACTTGTATCGAAAGTTCATGCCTATTCTGAGAAAAAATCATCGAGTAATCGCGCCAGATTTTTTTGGATTTGGCAAGTCTGATAAGTATCTCGATAAGAAATCATATTCATACCGGCTTCATTATAAAACGCTCATCCATTTTATTGAAGAACTCGGCCTGAAGGACATAACATTGGTAGTTCAGGATTGGGGTGGACTGATTGGTTTAGGCGTTGTAGGCAAGCATCCTGAGTTATTTAAACGCTTGGTAATCTTGAATACTTCGCTTCCAACTGGCAATCGTTCCATGCCTTTGCCGTTCAAACTTTGGCAATTGTTTTCGCAATATTGGCCAACCCTTCCAGTAGGTAGAATCCTACAATGGGGAACTCATAAAAAAATGGATAAAGAAGTGGTGGCCGCTTACAAAGCTCCTTTTCCAAAAGAGCGATACAAGGCTGGAGCTCGTATGTTTCCGAAGCTTGTTCCGAGCTCATCAAAATCTGGCGGGGTACATGAAATGAAACGAGCGCGAGAAGTACTTTCGAAATGGGATAAGCCGGCTTTTGTAATGTTCAGCGATAGAGACCCAATAATGAAGGGCGGAGACAAGTTTTTCAGAAAGCTGATTCCAACGGCAAAAGATCAACCGGAGGTTACCATCCGAAGGGCTGGTCATTTTTTACAAGAAGATAAAGGAGAAGATATCGCTCAGCACATTGCTGACTTTATGGAGCGAACCTGATTCGTTTTACTTTACGGTTTCAATTGCTGGAACCATAGCTTCGACTAAATCCTTTGCTCGTTTCACAGAATTTACTTGCCCGAAAGAAAGACTGAGTTTACCATTCTTCTCTTTGAGCTGAATTCGATTTGGGTTGGCTTGGACATACCGGATCACATGCCCGAAAATTGGGGATTGATAAAACGGTGAAGCTTGGTCAGCAACGAAACTGCCGCTCATAATTCCATTCTTAAGTCTCATTCTGGCAAAGCCGAGTTTTCCAGCGGCCCAACGCAATCGCACAGCATCAAACATTCTAAGTGCCGGTTCCGGTGCTTTACCAAACCTATCTTCCATTCCCGCTAGGAATTTCTGAAGTTCTTCTTCCTTCTTAATGTCGTCTAACTCACGATACAATTTGAGACGCTCAGTAATGTTGTTGACGTAATCATCCGGAAGGAGAATCTCTAAATCCGTATCAAGTTGACAATCGGTTAGAATGAGGTCTTTTTCCTCATCCTTATATAACTCTTGAAATTCGCCTTGCTTCAATTCTTGCATGGCCTCATCCAAAATCTTGTGGTACATATCGAATCCGATGTCCGAGATGAATCCACTTTGCTCTGCACCTAACAGGTTTCCAGCGCCACGGATATCCAAGTCTCGCATTGCGATATTGAATCCTGAACCAAGGTCAGAAAATTCTGAAAGTGCAGTCAATCGCTTCTTGGCTTCGGAAGTAAGCATATGCGTTGGAGGAGCCAATAGGTAGCAAAATGCCTTTCGATCTGAACGCCCAACTCTACCACGTAATTGATGCAGATCACTCAAGCCGAAATTGTTGGCGTTGTTGATAATCATCGTGTTTGCATTCGGAATATCCAATCCAGATTCAATAATCGTTGTGGCAACCAACACATCATATTCACCTTCAATAAAACGGAGCATTGTGTCTTCCAACTTAACGGCATCCATCTGGCCATGGCCGATGCAAACGCGAACATCTGGGCAAAGTCGCTTGATCATTCCAGCCACTTCTTGAATATTCTCAACTCGATTATTGACAAAGAAAACCTGACCACCACGAGACTTTTCATACTTAACGGCATCACGTATTAGCTCTTCACTAAATGTGTGAAGCTCCGTAAGTACAGGTACCCGATTTGGTGGTGGAGTAGAAATCGTACTGAGGTCGCGCGCTCCCATTAATGAGAACTGAAGCGTTCTCGGAATTGGCGTTGCAGTCAAAGTGAGCGTATCGACATTGACCTTAATATTTCGAAGCTTCTCCTTTACAGCTACACCGAACTTCTGTTCCTCATCAAGGATCAACAAACCAAGATCTTTGAACTGAACATCCTTTCCTACGATACGGTGGGTACCAATGAGAATGTCAACTTTTCCCGCTTCAAGGTCTTTCAAAATCGCGGTTTGATCTTTCTTGGTACGAAGTCGATTGATGTATTCAACTCTGCAAGGCAAATCCTTCAGTCTATTCTTAAATGTGTGATAATGCTGAAGCGCTAGAATTGTGGTTGGTACCAAAACTGCTACCTGCTTACTGTCACAAACTGACTTGAAAGCAGCTCGAATCGCGACCTCCGTTTTTCCAAAACCAACATCCCCACAGACCAATCGATCCATCGGAAATTCCTTTTCCATGTCTTCCTTCACAGCCAAGGTGGCTTTCTCCTGATCGGGCGTATCAACATATATAAAGGAAGCCTCCAACTCGGTTTGCATGTAGTTGTCTGGAGCAAATGCAAATCCTTTGGCCGATTTCCGCTTAGCGTACAGCTTTATCAGATCCTTGGCAATATCCTTAACCCGACTCTTGGTCTTATTCTTAAGTGTTTTCCAAGCGGGCGAGCCAATCTTATTAATCTTCGGGGGTGTCCCCTCCTTTCCAGAATATTTACTGATGCGATGCAAACTGTGGATACTCACATACAGGATGTCGTTGTCTCGATAAATCAACCGGATCGCCTCCTGCTCCTTGCCATTGACATCCATTTTCTCCAATCCCGAATAACGACCGACTCCGTGATCAATGTGTGTTACGAAATCACCAGGGTTTAGACCTGAAAGTTCTTTGAGGGTGAACGCTTCTTTACCACGTTTGTACCCACTTCGGACTTTAAACCGATGAAACCTTTCGAAGATCTGATGATCCGTGAAAACCAGTGTTTTCGATTCCTTGTCAATAAATCCAGCATGAAGTGAACCAACCATAGAGGTGAAAAGTGGCCGTTCCACCCTGGTCCCTTTCGGCAAAGGCATGTCCTCAAAAATGGTGTTGAGTCTTTCAACCTGACCAGGGTTCTCAGCTATGATGGCAGATTCAAAACCAGCCTCTTTATGCTTTATTAATGCGGCCTGAAGCAATTCAAACTCCTTGTTGAAAGCTGGCTGTGGGTTTACTTGAAAATCAACTTTCTCCGAATTCTTGAGGAAATTCTTTAAGCCGAATTCTATGATTGAAAGCTCATCAATTTCACTGTGGAAAAGGGCTCCGTTGGTGTAAAGTAATTCAGGCTTGCGCTGAACTGAATCGGGAGATAATTTGGCAAATGCTTCTTGCGCTTCTGAAAATTCATTGTCTAACTCAGCAATGATGTGCTCCAAATCATTTACCCAAAGCACAGTTGATGAAGGCAAATACTCGAGCAATGGAACCAATTCAGAAACCAACTCTTCATTATGAAGATTTGGAACGATGGTGGCCGTCTTCGTCTTTCGAACCGAAAGCTGCTCGGCAGGATCGAAGAGTCGAATCGAATCAACTTCATCCCCAAACAATTCAATCCTATAAGGAAGGTCGTGAGAAAATGAATATATATCAACGATACCACCTCTTACTGCAAATTGACCGGGTTCGTACACCTGATCAACCCGCTCAAAATGATACTCGAATAAAACTTCAACTAGTGTTTCCAGTGCCAAAGTCTCGCCTGTAGAAATGGAAAGTGTGTTCTTTCCAAGCTGCCTTCTGGAAACAACTTGCTCGGCTAACGCCTTCGGATATGTGACAATTACATTGCCGCTGGTTGAAGAACGCACGCGACTCAAAAGCTCTGCCCGCTGAATTACGTTACTGTTATCAACTTCTTCCAACTCGTAGGGTCTACGATAGGACATCGGGAAAAGCATCGCTTTCCGTTTTCCAAGTAGAGGCTCTAAATCCGAGAGGAAATAGGCTGCTTCTTCAGCGTCATTTAAGATTATAAGATGGTCCGATCGATGCTGATCCAGTACTTTGGATAAAAGCATAGATAAGGCAGAACCAGAAACGTTACCCCACCGAAGTTTAGCATTATCTGAGTTTAGCGCATCGACTGTTTGTCCGACACCGGATGCGCTGCCAATCCTATCTCTTAACTCAAGAAGATCCAATTTTTATACTGCTGCGGGCTCCATCTCAGGAGAATATTCTTTCATGAATTCCATGGCTTTTTCTACCATATTCTTGGATCCACAAAAGAACGGCACCCGTTGGTGAAGACTTGTAGCTGGCATTTTCATCGTTCTTTGGAAGCCATCGGTAGACATTCCACCAGCTTGTTCAATTAGGAAAGCCAGTGGATTGCATTCGTAAAGCAACCTTAGTTTTCCGTTTGGAGAAGATGTAGTAGTCGGATAAATAAAAATTCCTCCTTTGATCATATTTCTATGAAAATCGGCTACGGCCGATCCAATATATCTTGAGGTGTAAGGGCGGCTTGTCGTTTCATCCTCTACTTGGCAATACTTCAAAAACCGCTTCACACCTTCGGGGAAGTGTACATAATTCCCTTCGTTGATACTGTAGATGGTTCCTTCTTCCGGAATCTTCATATCAGGATGAGAAAGACAAAAAGCACCAATGGAAGGATCAAGCGTAAAACCATTTACGCCATTTCCTGTGGTAAGAACCAGCATGGTGCTTGAACCGTAAATCACATAACCGGCAGCCAGTTGCTTCACTCCTCCTTGAAGAAAATCTTCTTCTGTAGCTACCCCCTCTTCTGATACTCGCGTGTAGATTGAGAATATCGTACCGATAGAAACGTTTACGTCAATATTTGAAGATCCGTCAAGGGGGTCCATGGCAATCAGATACTTACCTTCCTTTGAATATCCACTATTGAATTCGATTACACCTTCGTTTTCTTCGGATGCAACACCGCAAACTTCGCCACGATCTTTAAGAGCCTTGATGAATTGATCGTTGGCAAAGACATCCAACTTCTTTACGCTCTCACCTTGCACATTGGTGCTTCCATGATCGCCTAGAATATCCATCAAACCCGCCTTGTTTACCTCTCGGTTCACAATTCTAGCTGCCAATCCAATTGCACTAAGCAACCTAGACATTTCGCCTTTTGCAGTTGGAAAATCGTTCTGCCTTTCGATTATAAACTCCCCTAGAGAAGTAACTTTTCCTGCATCAATCATATTCAATTTATCTAGTCGGTTTAAAAAGAAAAGACCTGCAAGTAAACTAGCAGGTCTTCGAATTTCATTTTGGGCTTGTTACAGTTTCTGAATGAAAGCTACCTTATAAAAGCGCTTATCAGGAGAAACAATCGTATTAACTACGCTCACACCTTGGGTTGTCAAACCAGGATTCTCTCCTGCGTTTGCAACGGAAACAACAAACTTGTCCGTTAGGTCAGGTGTTCCATTTGAGCCATCACATAGGTTCCAGCCAACTGGTATTGAAGCATTTGTTCCAGACCACATGATGATGCCACCTTGAGGCATGCTGTTGTTTACTCCTCCTGCAATGCTCATCTCAACCCACTCGCCAAAAGGAACGGTTGCCGGCTGCGGAGAATCGTGCCGATAATACCAGAACTTGCCCTCATCCGTTTCGTAAATCATCAACCCATCAGGAAGCGTGTCGTTGTAGTACGTTTCCATTAAATCTCGCTGAATTTGATTTAGTCTAGGAACCAAAATTCCTTTCGGTAAAACTCCTAACGTAGGGCTTCCAACCGTGTTCACATCTAAAACCGCGGATGGTTCGGGAGTAACGGTACCGATACCCACGTTATTTGTGATATTCTGAGCTGATACCGCTTGAAAACTACAAATGATAATGGCGGCTAAGGCTATTAATTTCGATACCGGATTTGATAGCATAGTGTGGTTTCTTCTGTAACTAGTCTAATTCTAAGAAGCGTTAAAGATATATCGATTTTTGAATTCGAAGGATGGCTAAACAGGATTTCATTTTGAGTTAATTTGTGGGATGCCAAATGAGGTGACAATAAGGAAAGCGATTGAAGCAGATTGTGAAGCAATCATTGACTTAATCAAGGTTTTGGCAAGTTTTGAAAACGCATTGGATCAAGTGAATCTAACCGCAAAAATGCTACTTGAAGATGGCTTTGGAAATGACCCTTCATACAGCTGTCTTGTAGCTGAGGGTAATAGCAAAGTGGTAGGAATGGCTTTGTTCTATCCTCGCTATAGCACTTGGAAAGGTCGGTACCTATACTTAGAAGACTTGGTTGTGGATAAGGATCATCGAGGAACTGGAATCGGTTCGGCACTGTTAAATGGTGTAATTACAGAAGCCAGAAAAAGAAATTCGGCCAGATTGGAATGGCAGGTGCTTGACTGGAATGCTTCTGCAATTGAATTCTACAAGAAATATGAGGCGACTTTGGATGACGAATGGATAAACGTGCGGCTGACCAGAGAACAATTGGCGGAACGAACATGAGGGTATTCAAATTTGGTGGCGCATCAATTAAGGATGCTGAGGCCGTGAGAAACATGGTTGGCATCGTGAAGGAGTATGCAAACGAGCCGTTGGTTATTGTGGTTTCTGCCATGGAGAAAACCACCAATGCTTTGGAAGAAATTGTAGATCTAACCATTTCTGGCGAAAGTCAAAAAGCAATAGAAGCATTGGATAAAATCAAAGCATCGCATTTTGCGATATCCACGGATCTTTTACGGAATGATAAAAAGCTGGAGTCTGAAATCAACAACATTATTGTAGAAGTGGAATGGGTAATTGAAGATGACCCAGACAAGGAAAAAGCAATGGTCTATGACCAGATTGTTGGTGCTGGAGAAATGCTTTCTACAAGAATAATCAGCGCTTATCTCGAGAAGGAAGGCATCTCAAATACTTGGATGGATGCCCGCGATTTAATCCAAACTGACAATACTTACCAAGATGCAAAGGTGAATTGGGAAGAAACCAGCACAAGAACTATTAATGCGATTAATAGGGCTCAAAAAAAATCTAACGTTGTCATTACCCAAGGATTTATTGGCTCATCTGATGACTTAATGACAACCACCTTGGGACGAGAAGGGTCGGATTTCTCGGCTGCGATATTGGCTTTTTGTACCGATGCTGAAAGTGTTACCATTTGGAAAGATGTTCCTGGAGTCATGAATGCCGATCCGAAAAAATTTAATGATGCAGAGCTTTTACCCAGGATAAGCTATCAAGATGCCGTAGAACTGGCCTACTTTGGAACCAGCGTGATTCATCCAAAAACGATCAAACCGCTTCAGAATAAAAATATTCCACTTTTTGTTCGATCGTTTTCTAATCCCGATTTAGAAGGGACTAGAATTGACAATGAGGTTAATTCGAGCAACATACCGAGTTACATTATCCGCGAAGACCAAGTCATTGTTTCCATTCATCCAAGGGATTTCTCATTTATCGTGGAGAGTAATCTTCAGGATATCTTTCAAGATATGAGTCGGCTGAGAATTAGGAGCAATGTGATGCAAAACTCAGCTTTGAGCTTTTCTTTCAGCATGGATTATGATGAAGCAAAATTGAGTGCATTGCAGGAAGCCGCTGGAAAAAATAACGAAGTAAGATTTAATCGAGGCTGTCGGCTATTGACCGTCCGTTACTTTAATGAGCGTATTCTTGAGAAGTTGGTTGGGAGTGCAGAAATCCTTTTGGAACAGCGAACCAGAAATACCGTTCAGCTTGTGCTAAAGAATCAGTGATCTGCGCGATCCTCTTGAGGTACTCCCTGATCTGAGAATATCCTTCTAATCTTCTCAACCAAAACTTGAGAAAGTTTGATATCGGATTCCATTGTCCAACCTGCAACATGAGGTGTAAGAATCACCTTATCGCTATCCAGTAAATACTGGAGCGATGCAGGAATTTCTTGACCGTTGAAATTTTCGAAAGACGATTTTTCGCTTTCCAAAACATCCAAACAAGCACCCGAAACCTTACCGTTTTCGATGGCTCTTACAAGTGCCTCGGTATCAACAATTGGCCCTCTTGATGTGTTGATTAAGTATATTGGATTTGTCAATCGATTGAAGAAATCATCACCAATCATATGATGTGTTTCCTCTGTTAACGGCACATGAATGCTGACAACTTCGGCTTCATCCAAAATGGTTTGCATGTCAACTTCAATTACATAGTTGTCTGCAAAACTCTTCTTGTACTTGTCATAGCAATACGCCAACACGCCAAATCCGGCCAGCCGTTTGGCGAATGAGTATCCAGTATTTCCATACCCAATTATGCCGACAGTTCTACCTAATAATTCGATGCCTCTATTGGCTTCTCGATTCCACTCACCTCTTCGTACCTCTCTATCAGCCGTGTTGATTTTATTGAATAGACTAAGCAACATACCAATGGCATGTTCTGCCACAGCATCACGGTTTCCTTCTGGTGCATTGAAGCAGTGAATGCCCAAACCTTTGGCAGTTACCTCATCAACCCCTTCCATTCCGGATCCGGCTCTAGCAATAAACTTTAAGTTTTTGGCTGCCAGCAACATTTCGGCATCCAATTTCAATCTGCTTCTGATTACAATGCCTTCGTAATCACCAATACAATTGAGAATGGCCGCTCTGTCTGACTCAAAGTCAGATTCGCATTGCCAGCCCATCCTGTCAAGATGACTCCATAAATAATCGTGAACGCTGTCTAGAAATAAAATTCTCATAATCGGAATGTAGGCTAATCCTTAAGTGTAAGGTTACAGATTTTCCTCTGATCAGAGAACAATACTGTAGATCATTCTTGCTAAGATGAAATAGAAGAACAACCCAATAATGTCATTTGACGTTGTGATGAACGGGCCGGTAGCTAATGCAGGATCAAACCCGTATTTCTTAAGAACCAACGGAATAAAAGTTCCAAAGCCTGCAGCAAACAGAATTACCGCCAATAAAGATGACCCAATAGTTAAGCTCAATGCCAGCGGGAAACTAAGCGCAAAGCTGTATATCAAAAGAACCAATGTGCAAGCGATGCCATTGAAAAGGCCAACTCCTAACTCCTTAATCACCTTTTTGAATATTCCATCCAAACCCATCGTGTTGTTGGCCAATCCCTGTACAACTAAAGACGAACTTTGAATTCCAACATTCCCTCCCATCGCAACTACCAACGGAATAAAAAATGCCATTTCGGGACGAATCTTCAGGTCTTCTTCATAATTACCAATAACCAATGCACCAACTATTCCGCCTGCCATTGCAATCAAAAGCCAAGGCAGTCTTGCTCTAGATGTAACCCAGATAGAATCGGAAGACTCAACATTCTTTGAGATACCAGAAAGCATCTGATAGTCCTTACTGGTTTCTTCCCTGACCACATCCATCAGGTCATCGACCGTTACGCGTCCAATCAATTTCCCTTGATCATCGACCACTGGAACCACAACCAAGTCATACTTCTCCACAAAATTGGCAGCTTCTTCAGCATCCATATCAGCTTTCAAAAACAGTACATCTTCTTTGAAAATATCGGATATCATGGTTCTTTCAGAAGCCAACAGCATCTTTCTTAACGAGACAATCCCCTTTAGGTAATTCTCGTTATCAACCACATATATGGTATAAACGGAATCAACATTTTCGGCTTGCTTGCGCATTTCGCGAACACAGCGAAGAACCGTCCAATCCATGTTTACCTGGATCAGTTCCTTGGCCATTAAGCCTCCCACTGATTTTGCATCATAGGAAAGCAGATGTTGAATATCGCTTACTTGCTCCTCATCTTCAACCTGTTCAAGCACCTCTTCCTGTCTTTCCTCTGGAAGTGCGGCAACCAGGTCGGTTGCATCATCAGTATCAAGATTATCGATGATCTGAGCAATCTGCTGATCGGAAAGAGATTCAAGAAACTTTACTCGAACATCATCATCCAACTCCATCATGGTGTCGGATGCCACTTCCTCTTCTAAATGACGGTAGATGAATTTGGCTTCCTCGAGATCTATCTCATCGAGGATGTCGGCAATATCTGCAGGATGTAAAACGGCAACTTGCGT
Organism: Bacteroidia bacterium; assembly: GCA_047611425.1. Lineage (GTDB taxonomy): Bacteria > Bacteroidota > Bacteroidia > UBA10329 > UBA10329 > JBLFWJ01. Next base: position 11,976 of record JBLFWJ010000016.1, read on the forward strand.
ACTGACAAAGTTGGAGTCAGCCCGTGCAACGGCATTTTTCAGATCCGCTAAAAAGTCGGCTGTTAGCTCGAACTGCATTTTCCAAGGCTTGCGTGATCGGTTCTACATTCAAGAAGTTGAATCAACGCAACAGGTCAGGGCAATAAACTGGTCAACACTCAATTGCTCCGCCCTTTTTGCAAGGATTCCCTCCTCAGGGTTGGTGCTAAAAGTAAGGCTTTTGAGTGCATTGCGAAGGGTCTTCCGTCTTTGGTTAAAGGCCAATTTCACAACCATCTTCAACTTGGCATACCCGCATGGAATCTCAGCTCGATCATTCCTTCTGAACCGAATTACGGCCGAATCAATTTTAGGTGGTGGGTTGAACGCCTCTGGTGGTACGATAAAAAGCATTTCCACATCATAATAGGTCTGTACCAGAACGCTGAGGATCCCATACGTTTTTGATCCTGGAGGAGCTGCAATTCTTTGCCCGACTTCCTTTTGAACCATCCCAACCATTTCTGGAACTTTCTCTCGTTCCTCCAGTACTCTAAAGAAAATCTGTGTAGAAATGTAGTAAGGGAAATTGCCAATGATAGCCAGTGAACCATCTACAATTTGATTCAAATCCAGCTTTAGGAAATCGCCTTCAATTAGTCGTGGTGTTAGATCCGGATAATGCTGTTTCAAATATGGGATAGACTCTCGATCCATCTCAATTGCATGTATAGTCCGATCCGTTTCAAGAAGGTATTTGGTCATTACTCCTGTACCCGGCCCGACTTCCAAAACATTGGTATAATTACCATGCCCCGTAAGGGCGTTGACCAGCTTTTGAATGACCGAATCATCAATTAAGAAATGCTGGCCAAGACTTTTTTTAGGGCGTACCAATTAGATGTGATGATTGATGAATTAGTGAGAAGGAAACTCCTACTCCACTATTTCGAGCAATGTACGGAAGGCCACGAACTTCCCTTCGAAGCGTGAAGTATGATCCGCCTGTAATCGAGGCGCATGATCACGCTGGTATTCATCCAAATCAGCTTGATTCTTAGACATATATTGAATGGAGTAAGTCGTTCCTTGTTGCTCCTCAACCATCACTTTGGCGAAGCGATGATCCAAGAAATACCCTGTGGCCATTACCTCAGGGATGTGCTCATCGCGCATCCAACGAACCCAATTTTCATGGACATCATCATCAATATTTACCGTTACGTTGTAAATGATCATGGTATAAAATGGTCTAAGTGACTTTTAATTCAGCAGGTCGCCTCGCAATTCTCTGAATCGCTTTCGTGCATCAACCGTGAATAAACTTCCAGGATAGGAAAGAAGAATCTCCTGATAATACTCCATTGCATCCTCTGGCTTTCCTAACTTTTCCTCCGTAAGAATCGCCAATTGATAGAGCGCATCATCCGCTAAAAGATCGAACGTGTATGTTTTCCACACTTGGTGAAAAAGATCAGCTGCGCCTTCAAAATCACGCCTTTTCATTGCGATCTGTGCTCGTTTGAACATTACCTCATCCGCCAAAGCGTGACCAGGGAATTCTTGATCAATGCTATCCAATGAAGCCATTGCCGAATCAACTTGATTCCTGTACAGGAGAAGGTCGGCTCGAGCAAACATTTCAAGAGCTGTGTAAACGGTATCGAAAGCGATGTTGTCTGAAATCAACATGGCCAGATAAAGCGCGTCATTCGCAATGAACTGTGAAGTGGCCGATTTCAACACATTCAACTGAGCTTGTGCCCAATCGAATTGACCCGTATAATACGCCAACTTGGCATTTTTCAACTTGGCCATTCGACCCAACTCATCATTCTTGTAAGATTTCTCAGCCTGAGAATAAAGCAAAGTGGCTTCCCAAATCTCTCCAGAAAAAAGCAGGGCATCAGCCAATTCAACTTTCACTTTCGCCTCGTCTAATCGAGTAATTCCACCTACATCTTTGGCTTCGTACAGTAGGTCGATGCCATCCGCAACGCGATCCATGTAAAACACATACAACTTCGCCAACCCACGAAGAAGTGGCAATGAGTTTACATTTCGACCCAAATCCTCCAAATCCTTGGTATAAAGCTGTTCCAATTCTTCAAGGTCGGCCGAAGTATAGTCTTCACTTTCAGTCACCTTTCGATCCAAGGCATCCAAAAGATCCATCTTGGCTGTGAAATAGAAGTAGTTGTCCTCTCCTTTTCGGATAACGTATTTGTATCCTTTAACGGCCAGGTCATAATCTCGATTTGCTGTCGCGGTTTGACTAATATCGATGATTCGAGCGCCATCCTCACGGTTTCGTTTGTCCAAAGCCTTGGCTTGGAAGAAGGCGTTTGAGAATTCCTTTTTCTGCATGTAGTGCCAAATCAATAGCTCAACATGTACATCTACGCCAGGGGAAGTCTGGATTTTATCAATTACTTCTTGCTGAAAGAAATCGTTTAATTCTTCGTTTGGATCATCGGCCAAAGCATCTAACAACTTTGGCTGGATCTTCTTAACCTCTCTCGGGTTGAATTCTAGAATGGCGAAGTATTGACCCAACTGCTGACCGAATTCTCCCTTCTTACCATAAAGTTCAGCCAACTCGTACCCATAGCCGTATTCTCCTTTTAGTATTGATCGGCCTTTTTTCAAGGTGGCAATTGCAAAATCCATCTTGCCGATGGACATAAAAGCTTCGCTCACTTTATCTATCTCAGGCTTGATTGGAGGTAGTTCTTTAATGACCTTTTCAAATAGCTGCTGTGCCTTTCGTTCATCTCCAGATTTGGACATTACATCACCCAACCGTACGCCAAGCACAGGCAACTTCTCTTTCTTCAATCGCTTTGAAATGACCTTTTCGGCCGCCTCAAAATCTTCCACCTCCATTAATGAGCGCACGAAATAATCGAAGAAGAACTCGTCTTTCGTCTTCTTATACATCCGCTCATATAGTACCGATGACTTTTCGAATTCACCATTCTTAAAGTATTGAGCAGCCAGCTGCTGATCGGTCTCCGTCTGTGCGTTCACACACACCGAGGCGAAAATAAAAACCAATATGTAGATGATGTTCTTCACTTTTAGATGGTATCGTTCAATAATTGTTCAATTTTTGGATCAAGTACCTCAAATGAATCGAATGATGCGTTGAGTTGTGCAATCACTTCATCCATTGATTCATCAAGATCCGTGATGTAAAGAAACTCCGTTTCCAAGAATTGGTTCAAACTATCTGTGTGCCAAACACCGGCTTCAACATCTTTCCTGAGATTTAGAAGTTGCTGCCGGCTCCCGTTCAAACTTGCCTTTACTTCGGATGTTGTCTTCAAACAGTTCTCAAATCGTCCTGGTAGCGATTGAAACTCACGAACAGCATCCATTTGATCAGTCGTCAAACTATCAAGCAGTTTAACTTGACTTAGCTTACCCGAAACATCCTTGATGTATTTCTCCAATAATTGGGGATTGATCTCCTTGGTGCGTTTGGAAACATTGGCTAAAACGCCCTGCATACTATCTATTGCAGCAGTGCGCTCCTGTCTTGTATCCTGACACGAAGTGGTCAGTATAAGTAGGAAAAGCGTTGCCGCAGTTAACAGTTTAGTCATTGGAGATTTTAGAGAAGCCAAGATAAGGTTGAAGTACCTCGGGAACGTTAATTCCATCTTCTACTTGGTAATTCTCAAGAACTGCCGCCATTATCCTAGGCAGTGCAAGCGCACTTCCGTTCAATGTGTGAACCAAAGCAGTTTTGCCTTCCTCGTTCTTGTATCGAAGCTTCAATCTGTTGGCTTGAAAGGTCTCAAAGTTGGAAACAGAACTTACCTCCAACCACATTTCTTGCGCAGCAGAGAATACTTCGAAATCATAAGTTAGAGCAGCTGCAAAACCTAAGTCTCCGCCACAAAGTCTAACGATTCGATATTCCAATCCTAGCTTTTTAAGCAAGTCTTCTACTTGAGAAACCATGGTGTCCAAAACACCACTACTATCTTCTGGCTTAACCACTTGAACTACCTCTACTTTGTCAAATTGGTGTAAGCGATTCAGGCCTTTTACATCCTTACCGTACGATCCAGCTTCCCTTCTAAAACATGGAGAATAAGCCGTCAATTTGTGTGGAAGATCGCCAGCCTTTACAATTTCATTTCTGAAAATGTTGGTTAATGGCACTTCTGCAGTTGGCACTAAATAGAGGTCGTCAGCTGCGATATGGTACATCTGTCCTTCTTTATCTGGAAGCTGTCCCGTGCCAATTCCACTCGCTTGATTGATCGCGTAAGGAGGAATGAACTCTTCGTATCCATGCTCTCTTGCTTGATCCAAAAAGAAATTGATCAAGGCACGTTGAAGCCTTGCTCCGCCTCCACGGTAAAGTGGAAAGCCAGCTCCGGTAATCTTCACGCCCAATTCAAAATCGATCAAGTTGTACTTCTTGGCCAAATCCCAATGCGGAAGCTTGCTTGCGCTTAAGTCAGGCCGCTCACCTCCTCCTCTTACAAATTCATTGTCCTCCTCGGTTTTTCCTTTAGGAACAATCTCATTTGGGATGTTTGGCAACTGGTACAAAACATCCAGAAGGTCTGCCTGAACACTTGCGAGCTTGTCTTGAAGTTCGCTAGAAGCCTTTTTCAATTCTCCCGCTTCTGCCTTGGCAGCATTCGCTTCTTCGGCTTTGCCTTGCTTAAAAAGGTCGCCAATGGCTTTAGCCACTTTATTAGAGTTGGCAAGCGTATTATCCAATTCAGCTTGAGTGGATTTCCGCGCATCATCAAGTGCAACAGCTTTGTCCACCAATTCGGTAGCATCAAAATTCCTTCTGGTCATTCGCTCGATGGCGAGATCCCGATTATTTCTAAGATGATCGACTTGTAACATGATCTATCTGGTCTTCAATTATCAATTCGTTTAAACAAAAAATCCCCCGGCCTGAATTACTGGGCCGAGGGATTATTCTTTTCAGATAATACTATCCGCTCAACCTTCGAAAGGCTCAACTGAAACGTACGATCGGTCGTTTGCTCTTTTACGGAACTGAACTGTACCATCAACAGTAGCGAAGATGGTGTGGTCTTTTCCAATACCAACATTCAATCCTGGATGATGCTGTGTTCCTCGCTGACGCAAGATGATGTTTCCAGCAATGGCAGCCTGACCACCAAAAATCTTTACACCGAGTCTCTTACTCTGTGATTCTCTTCCGTTTTTAGAACTACCCGCTCCTTTTTTGTGTGCCATGGTATTCGGTTTTAATCTTTTTTAATTCTTACTTCTCAGCAGTCTCGTCCTTCTCAGGAGCCGCCTTTTTTGCTACAGGCTTCTCGGCCTTAGGTGCAGCTTCTTTTTTCTCAGCTTTAGGAGCAGCAACTTTAGCTTCCGCCTTAGGTGCAGCCGCTTTCTCAGCCTTTGGAGCAGCAGCATTCTTGGCAGCGCCTTTACCAATTCCTTCAATCACAATCTCCGTGATATCCTGACGGTGTCCGTTTGACTTCTGAAAACCTTTTCTTCTTTTCTTCTTGAAAACAAGAATCTTATCATCACGAAGATGGCTAACAATCTTTGCGCTAACAGCCATTCCTTCAACATTAGGTGTTCCAACGGAAACTTTGCCATTGTCATCAACGAGCAAAACCTTGTCGAAGCTCACTTTGCTTCCTTCCTTTCCTTCCAACCGATGAACGTACAGTTTACTGTCCTTTTCAACCTTGAATTGTTGGCCTGCGATATCTACAATTGCGTACATCTTGATATACTCTTCGTTAATGCCCCGATTTTGGGGGCTGCAAAAGTAAAACTAACTTCTGAAAAACCAAGGGCTGAAATAGAGTTATTTCGCCTTGATGATTCTAGTGCTGAATACTTGATCAGGAGTGGTCATTCTCACCATGTAAATTCCTGACGGATCAAGATTGCCTACAGGCTTAAATGTTGTCATTCCACCACCAGGAATATTGGTTCCATCAAACAGCACTTCAACTGACTGACCAAGAGTATTAAAGACCTCCAACCTCATCTCAACTACATCCTTCACGTTGAAGACAATATTCACTTCATCGGTAAATGGGTTTGGATAAGCCATCAGCAATTCTTCGGATTCGGCTTGCTGATTAGTAATTCCTGTATGATCCGGAATTTCGCTTTGCAAGGTGTATTGAATAAACGTTAGCATCATTTCATCATCCGTGGTGAGACCAAAGAAGATAATGTTTGCTGTTTCGTCTGGGTCATTGACCTGATACTTGGCTTCTTGAATGATACCATACTTTAACTCGATCGGTTCCAAAGGCTCGAAGTATCGTTTAGCAGGATGTTGCCAGTCATATGCCCCTTGATTGAATATGTAATCTGTATTGAAGAAACCCTCATACAATTGCTCGCCCTGTCCGCCACCCGGCTCTGCCTTATACAAATCGAAGTCGGTTCCGTATTTATGTGTGTGAGTGGAAAGCATCCAAACATTCATTGTATCAGTAGAAGATGGGTCATTAATAGTTTCTGAAAACGTGTGCTCATTTCCATCATTTGGAATGATTAACGAGAAAGGCGAATAAATCAACAAATCTGAATACATCTGCTGCAAAACTTCCGACTCATCTGCATAGTAGAAGTTTATGTATGCTTCTGCAGGTAAGACTGAGTCTCCATTAAATGCATAATTCCTTAGGTGAAGATTCAAATCCAAAACAGTATTTTCTTGGAAGTAATAGGCTGTTCCTTCTGGTAATAATATTGAATCAGTATCGACCCAACCAACTACGTATTCGGCATCTTGAAAAGCATTTTGAACGGTAACTGGTCGCAGACCATCAGGTTCCTGAGACTGGCTTCCGTTTGTGAATTCGAATAAAAGCAGGTGATGCGATTCATCGTTGATGTAATCAACCATCTTCGATACCTTCTTTTCATCCTCGTTATAAAGCCTGTGCTTTTTATAGTACTCAGCTTCTTCTCCCGGGTCTAGGAAAAATGGCCCAAGATGAACCTGAAAACCATCAGCTGAATCTGGTGCAGCAGGTCTTTCAATTCTGGCCATTCCGTTGTCATTGTAATAGGCATCAATTATATCCGCATCTACCACATTTCCATTTTGTGGGGCCCCTTGAATAATCCACTGACGAACCAATTCAACGTTTTCTTTGCTTAAGTGTGGCTCGCCATCAGGCATAGAGAATCCTTCTTCAATCTCCAAATCGTAGTCCTCATCCCACTCTGCAAAGCCAAGCTTCTTCAGAATAAAACTATTGTGTGGATGACCAGGATCAACAACTTTAAGCCCTTTTCCAGCTGCTGCAGGATTACCTGGTATTGCACCCACCAAATTGGCATACAACGCGGCCATATCAGATGTTTCGAGATTCAAAGCTGCTCCTGGACCAGGCCCGTTGTGACAACTCACATTGCAATACGTGTCAAATATTACTGCAACATCCTCAAAAGTGCTTTGGCCGTAAGAAAGAGAGGCCACTAAAAAGCAATTCAGAAATAGGATACTTTTCTTCATTATAGAATCTGGTAAGGGGTAAGGGGTAAGGGGTACGAATCACAAAGTTAGCATATCAATGGAAGTCTAATCTGACCGTCTTTTGACATTTCACTTAGCCACCTTTTTCTTGTTGACTAAATACACACCAGAAAGAATGATTAGTACCCCGATAACCCGAAACCATTCAGGCTGCTCCCCATCCAAAACACCCCACATCAAAGCAAAAACAGGGATGATGTAAGTGCTCATTGATGCAATCAGAGTTCCCGCAATACTGAGCAATTTATTAAAGAGCACGAGTGCAAATGCCGTTCCGACTACAGCCAAAACCATTATGCTCAAGAACGCCCAGAATGCGAATTCATGTTCTGATGTTCGCTGAATAAAATCCGTGGAGAAAAGATAAATACCGCAAACTGGCCCCACCCAAAGGAGCGCCACACCAGAAACGGTAATGGCCGGCACATCTCGTAAATATCTACCCACAACATTCATGTTGATGGCATAAAGCGTGCTCGCTGTAAGGATGAGCCAAGTCGGTTTATTGAAAATGAATTTGGCCGAAGGATCGTACATTAAGGTGATAGCCCCCGTGAGCCCCAACGCGATGCCGATAATTTGCATCCGGTTGGTCTCCATCTTGAAAAAGATCAACCCTAATATCAAAGCGATTATTGGCACCAAGCTGTTCATCATACCTGCCATGCTGCTGTCCATTTCTGTTTGGGCGGTTGCAAACAAGAATGCAGGAATGCAATTGCCCGCTAACCCTGCCACTAGTAGGAGCATCAATTTTCGCTTATCCAAGCCTTTCAATCTCCAAATTACCCAGGGCAGAAGTGCCATACTCGCAACGAAAATTCTCATCGATGCCACCTGATTAGGTGAATACACGATTAGCGCCTTTTTCATCAAGATAAAGGAACTACCCCAGATGAGGCCTGTGGCCATAAGAAGAATCCATTTTAACATAGGTTGGTGCGTTATATCACCTTTGCGGATGGCAAAACAAATACCTTTGTTCAGCGTTCACGAAGAACGACAGTTTCATTAAACGAATTCAGATTATCATGAAAAAATATCTCGCTATAGCCATGATGGCATTTGCCGTTTCCTGCGGAAACCACACCCACGAAGAAGCAACCGTTCAGAAGGAATACAACCTTGCTGAAATGACAGCGCCAACTACACTAACAGCTCAGATTGACGGAATGACCTGCGCAATGGGTTGCGCCAAAGCAATTGAAAAAGCAATGCTTGAAGTACCTGGTGTTGTATTGAGTAGCGTAGATTTTGAAGCGGGAGTCGGAACATTTAGCTATGAAGGTTCAGACTTGAAAACTGCAGATTTAGTAGCGGCAATTGAAGGCGTAAACAATGGTGCTTACACGGTTTCGAAAAAAGATGTTGTGGATGGAATTCCAACTGATAAGGTTGAAGAAGTTGAGCCAGAGAGTGATATTGAGGCTTTACATTCAGAAAAGAAGGTTGACGAAGCATCCGTATAAACGGATTCTATTTTTAAACGAAAGGCTGGCCAAATTGGCTGGCCTTTTTTGTTTAGCAGCAGCCGCCTCCGTCATAAAACCAAGTTGAATCCGAGATGTAAATGTCATCTCGATTCAATTTGGATATGTCACCTGCCGTTTTATCGCAAATCGACATTGGCTGATTAGGGACTAAAATATGTCCCTTTTCATCATCGAAATATTCTTCAGTTCCAAAATAAATGGCTGTTTTTCCAGTGAAAACACATGGCCCATCTGCTGGCATTGGATCCTTGATGGCACACACTTCAACACTTTCGATAAAGATTCGTTCGTCCGTTTCGTAATGCGGCTTTGAGAGGATACGATATGGTCGTTTTGCTCTGACTTCGATTGTTCCAAATCCACAATCAGTAATCATTTTCAAATACTCTTTCAAAGGAAGAGACCCGCTGAGGCAAAGCGCTCTTAGCTTCTCATCCACCCTCAAGTTTTCGGGCATTTGCTGATTACAAATGGGATCGCTAAGCACCAATCGTCCGTTTGGCTTTAGCACTCGATACATTTCTTGCAATGCCTTTTTCAGATCCTCGGTATCGAAGATGTTGAACAGGCAGTTCTGAGCAGCAACATCCACGCTTTCATCTTCAACGGGAAGATCCATCGCATCGCCCTTTCTCAGGTCAATAAAATCACGCTTGAACCAATCGTTCTCTTTCTCTGCCTGACCTAGGTTTTCGTCACAAGAAGTGATCATCTCATCAACCACATCTAACCCAATTACACCATTTTTCTTTCTGCTGAAATAGGAGAATTGAAGCACCTCCATTCCTCCACCAACGCCTACATAAAGAATCGTTGGATCATTGACCAAATCCCTAGGATGAACGGTACTTCCACAGCCGTAATTCATGGCCAGCATCTTATCGGGAATGCTCAACCCAGGTAATTTCCAAACGGGAGTTGTGGTGCAGCAAAGGCCGACATCGGGCTCTAGGGCCGCCTTGCGATAAACGTCCTGCGTTGTTTTGTGGTAAGTCTCCATTTTAATTGAACACAGATAAGACTGATTGAACTGACAAAAACTGATTTTTCATTATTGACTCTGTAAACATTATCAACCCTATAAACTCGGTCAACTACATCAACGTTAAACTAAACTGCCTTGACAAGATGAACCTGATCCGGCCGTACAGCCAAAGCAATGTTGATTGACCATGATCTCACGATCACTAATTGTAGCCAAATCCAAATCTGAAATGTGTTTTTGATCCTTTAATGCAATCGGCATTTCAAGCATTTGATTGAAATCGCAATCGTACAGTTTACCATCCCAACCAACCGAAATTGTATTTCGACACATCACTCCCATGACGGCTGAAGGATTGAATGCTTCCACCAACTTTTCCATGTAGAATTCATACTTACCTTTCTTCAGAAGGTCATCTAAAAAGCGACTGATTGGCAAATTTGTAATGGTATAAAGTGCATTGAATTCAATATTGAAATGCTTTTTCAATTCTCGCTTGTAATCTGCTTCCAAGCTCATCTGATCGGGCGGCAAAGAAGCTCCACCGGGATTGTAAACCAAGTGCAAATTCATTCCACTTCCCTCCTTTCCATACCCAAGCTCATTCAACGTTTGAAGTGCTTTAATTGAGCTGTCGAACACGCCATCTCCACGCTGCTTATCCACGTTATCAGCAGTATAGCAAGGCATGGACGAAATAACTGTTACTCCATATTTCTTAAATAATTCAGGAAAGACGAAGTACTTTTTATTGGCGTTGAGAATGGTGAGATTACTCCGAACGATAATCTCCAAATCGAGCTTGCTCAGCTCTTCCAAAAACCAAAGAAAATCAGGATTCATTTCTGGTGCCCCTCCAGTTAGGTCAACGGTTTTAACCGATGGATGAGCTGCCACTTTTAGACATTCTTCCATGACAGAACGAGTCATAATCTCCTTTCGATCTGGGCCAGCATCTACGTGGCAATGCTCACAAGTCTGGTTGCACATCTTGCCCAAATTGATCTGCAAAATCTCTAATGAGGTTGGCTTAAGTGGCCACAGACCGATTGTCTCAAGCTTTTCCTCAAACGTTGGCAAGGTCTCACCGGAACGCTCAATAACGCCCACCTGCACATTGGCCGAAGCCAACTCACTCTCTCTCGCCTTTAAGCTTTTGATCATACCGCGATAGTAACCAATTCAGGTGGGAAGTGTTTGTATTAGGTGCGACTTTGGGGAAGTTTGCTCGCAATGTCCAGCACTTGAGTTAAATCATGGTTTCCAATTGTCAGGACTCTTGGAGGTATGAAGCACCGCATGTATTTGAACTATGCATTTCTCTTCTAAAACCGAAAAATGCACCATAAACGGAAACCGCTTTAGGGGTCGGCAACGAACAATATTATATCGTATTTGGAAAAGTGGGAGTGTCTCAATAGTGATAAAAACTGATTCAGTTCTGCTTCAAACCTGCGCCCAAGTCCAATTTGCTGTTCATCATAAAAGTCAATAGCGGCTTGAATATCTACCAGGGCTGGTTCTAATACAATTACTTCAAATGGCCCGCTCATTCATCCTTGAATCGAAGCTTCTTCCTTGCCTCTTTCCAAGGAAGTGCAGAAGATGGGTTTAAACCATACTCCTCAATCCGCTCCTCCACAATTTTTTTCTGCCACTCAGGTATTTCAAGGTCATTGGAAACTTCAAGCCCCAATTCGGTAATTAACTCCATCACGAAATTGTACCGCTCTTCGGGTATTCGCAGAATTATTTCCTTCATGTTCGTTTTATCTGCCATTATTGTTTCACGAATTTACGGGATACCGTGCGGCCATCTTTTATCATCTTCAAAATGTAGATTCCATTCTCTGCTCTAAGTGCTCCAGCCAACCCTGAAACAGGATGGGGAGAAACATTGCAAGCCCAATTTTCGGTTTCGGTCATTCCCGACCAACTTGTTCCCACATATCGAATTTCATGATATAAATGTCCATTGTAAACTACGCTATCACCGATGTAGTAGCTTACTGACTGGTCGACCCAACAATCATTTTCATGCGTCCCCTTTTGCATGATCCATTCGGTACTTTCATCCAACGGAAAATCGTGGTAGGTCTGGGCCAACGACAACAACGGAAAGCTCAACAACAAACTGAGAATAAACTGTTTCATTGCTTAATCAATTTGATGGATCTTGGTACTTCAAACATCAGATTCAAAATGTAAATACCGCTGGGCAATTCTGAAACGTCCAGCTTATCACCATCAGAAATGACTCCGTTCATCACTTCATTACCAAGGATGTTGGAAATGCTGAATTGGGTTGGTTTTGTGAGATTGGAGATATGGAGAACTCCTTCTGTTGGATTGGGGAATATTCTCAGTTCTGAGGTCGATTCTTTTTCAATTCCAACAGTAAAATCACAGTAGTACAAATAATCGTAAACCAGAGGAATGCCACCGTGACCGTAACACCTAAAACCGTTATAGAATTCGAAAAAGATCATGACATCAATTAGTCCATAATTGCTTCCAACACCCTCTATCATCCAACCGAGACCATCAACCCCCTGAAACTATTGTCTTTTACACAGATGGCCAGAAACATACGGTATCTGTCGAATCAATCACAATCGGATATCCTGCTGAAAAATCGCTAAACAGTGTATCGCCAGCGTTTAAGGTAAAATCAAAGAGCAATCCCTCACCACTAGAACTTCCCACATAATAGACTCCATTTTCTGCCCTCAAGTATCCGTGAACGCCAGAAACAGCAAGTGTATCGCCCCAACACCCAATGGTACTCTCACCAGGTTGAGACCAGCTTATTCCTTCGTGATTTATTATAGAATACAGCTTGCCGTTAAAGACCGTATCTCCTGCCACGTGATAGTGCAACCGGTCGCTTACCCAACATCCATTATAGAGCCCACCATGATCGACTCTCCAAGTAGCACTCTCATCCAACGGAAAATCTTGATAGGTCTGCCCCACTATAATTCCAGAAAAACCAAGAATGAAAATGAGAAGAGCTGCAATTTGCTTCATCATCACAATGTACGAAGTTTCATGTGACTCAAGTACCACATCGTACGGGCGTTCCGCGGAACGCCCCAACAGCAGAACAGTGGGGTCATCAAACCACCCGTACCGTCTCAACAGGACGAATGATCTTCCGAACGGGTAGCCAAGCTGCCAAAAGACCAATAATTAGAACGGTAATGGCGACATAAAACACATCGGGCGCTTGAACGATAACAGGATAGTCATTGACTATGTAGTTTCCTGAAGAACTCAACTTTACCACACCAAATGTGACTTGAATCCAGCAGATGAGTAACCCTAGAATTAATCCTGAAGTGGCACCAATCATGGAAATAAACACACCTTCGAGGATGAAGATTTTTCTGACCAATTCATTGTCTGCCCCCATGCTTCGCAGGATGGCAATGTCATTCTTCTTTTCGAGAATCAACATGGTTAAGGAGCCAATCACATTGAAAACGGAGATCATAAGAATGAACGCCAGAATGAGGAACACCGCCCACTTCTCGCTCTTCATAATCTTATAAAGCAACTCGTGTTGCTGAAACCGATCCTTGACAACATAACCAGAGCCTAGCATTTCTTGCAGCCGTTCACGAACTTCAACCATATCCGCTTCTGGATCCAAAGCGAGTTCCAAACTCGTAACGTAATTGGGTCGGTCGAGCAACTCGCGTACAAACTCAATTGGAGCTAAAACGTACTGTAGATCGTAATCGGCCTGCACCCCAAAAACACCAGACGGAAAAACTGATTTCACGGAAAATGCTTTGGATGGATCCAAGGCTGCTCCGGCAGTTCTATTCGGAACGTACACCTCAACTGGATTGATTGGATCGCTCATCGAGGCAGAAATATGATAGGCCACACCTTGCCCAAGAATCATTCTCGGAAAGCTATCAATGGTCAAGTAGGCTTCTCCAGCCACCATCATGGAATCAAGACCAGAATGGGTTAAAAACGAACTTCCTACACCCTTGATTCGAGCAAAATATTGGTTGTCCTTGTATCGAAGCAAACAGCCTTCTTCCAAAACCTCAACCGCTTCAAAAACAGCTCGATCGGCTAAAATTGCATCCATCGGAATGGAATCTAAATCCATCACTTTGCCTTCGGTTGGCGTGACCTTTATCGGTGGATCAAAAGAATTGTAAAGGGAAACCACCAAGCCTTCAAAACCATTAAAAACGGACAACACAATGATCATGGCGGCAGTCACAATGCAGACTCCCATCATACTTACACCAGAAATAATGTTGATGGCGTTGTGCGACTTCTTACTAAAGAGGTAACGTTTGGCTATGTGAAAAGGTAAATTCAATTTGAGCAATTTGAGCAATAGGCGAATTCCTCTAATTCCCCAATTACCCGAATTTAATTATCCATTCTTAAGCAGGTCTCCAATCTTCTCGACTTCGTCCAACGAATCATCAACATAAAACCGAAGGTTCGGAACTATTCGAAGTTGATGGCGCACTTTGGCCGCCAAAGACTTTCGCACTTCCCAAGTTTTTTCATTGACATTGTCTACCGCCTCTTGTGGCTCGTGCTTGCCAAAAACACTCAAGTAAACTCTTGCTGTACCAAGATCTGGACTCACCCGAACCACGGTTACGGTAAGCATGGATCCTTTGGCATACAAGTCTCCATTTTGCTGAAAATAGGTTGCCAAATCCCGCAGGATCAACTTAGATACTTTCTTCTGCCTAGTGCTTTCCATGGCGCGAAGGTAATCCAATGACATGGCATCTTTCGGCAAAAGCATTTGTTATTGCTCAATCCTGAAACCACACGGTATATTTGCCCCATGCGAAACCTATCGAAAGCCGTTGCGCTGATCGGTCGATACAAGGGACTTACGGGCCTTGTAGTTCTGTTCAACATTATTTCCGTGATCTTTTCCCTGTTCTCCCTCACCATGGTTGTTCCATTGTTGGGCGTTTTATTTGGGATTCAGCCTATTGTAACGGAGAAGCCCACACTCAATTTCTTCGATATGAATTCGGTTATCGACCGGTTCTATTTCGAGGTGAGTAAGTTGATTCTTGGCAATGCAGGAGAGGTCACCTTAGATGGGCAAATGAATGCATTGGTGTTGATCTGTGTATTCGTAATCATTACTTTTTTCTTTAAAAACATGTTTAGGTATATGGCCTTGTTTTTCAGCGCCCCGTTGAAAAATGCGGTGGTGAGAGATATCAGAAACAGTCTTTATAAGAAGGTCGTCAACTTACCTGTGGCCTACTTTTCCGAGGAAAGAAAGGGTGACATTATTTCGAAAATGACTGCCGATGTTCAGGAAGTTGAAACTTCGGTAATGAGTTCGGTTGAGGTTGTTTTCAAGGAACCATTCACCGTTATTTTCTTCCTCGCAACGTTGATGATTTGGAGTCCGGAAATGACACTTTTCGTTCTAATCTTACTTCCACTGACGGGGCTAATTATTGGTAGAATCGGTAAGAGTTTGAAGCGGTCTTCTAAGAATGTTCAGGAACAAATGGCCACGTTGCTTTCTGTAATGATAGAAACGCTTTCTGGGCTTAGAATTATAAAAGCGTTTAATGGAATAGACCAATCAATGGCAAAGTTCCACAAGGAAAATCAAATCTTTTTAAGGCAAAAGGTTAAGATGATCCGCAAGCAACATCTTGCCTCACCTTTAAGCGAAGTGCTCGGAACGTTGGTTATGGTAGTGGTGATATATTATGGTGGATCACTGGTTCTTGGAGGTGGCGGTTTAAAGGCCGATCTTTTCATTGGTTACATCGTCATCTTCTCACAATTGATTCAACCTTCAAAATCATTGACAGCCGCTACATACAACATTCAAAAAGGAATGGCTGCCGCAGAGCGGATTGACTCAATTCTTTCTGCCAAGGAGACCATCTCTGAAAAAGAGAATGCAATTTCGCTTGATCGCTTTAAAAATGAGATCGAATTCAAAGATGTTTCTTTCGAATATGATGATGGCGTTAAGGTTTTAGATGGCATCAATCTTACAGTGAAACGAGGAAAGACAATTGCCATTGTTGGGCCATCTGGAGGGGGTAAAACGACTATGGTAGATCTTATTCCGAGGTTTTACGATCCAACAGGTGGGGCCGTTATGATTGATGGTATAGACACGCGTGACCTAAAAGCTTATGATCTAAGAAACCAACTGGGAATCGTAACGCAAGACGCGATTTTATTCAACGATACAGTTGGAAACAACATTGCCTTTGGTGTACCTAACGCAACGAAGGAAGACATAATCGCAGCCGCTAAAGTGGCCAATGCCCACGAGTTCGTTCAGCATATGGAAAATGGCTACGACACCAACATTGGAGAAGGCGGAGGAAAGTTGAGCGGTGGCCAAAGACAGCGTTTGAGTATTGCTCGAGCGATTCTCCACAATCCACCGATTTTGATTTTGGATGAAGCCACTTCGGCACTGGATGCGGAGAGTGAGAAATTGGTTCAAGAGGCGCTTTACAAGCTAATGGAGAACAGAACTTCTTTGGTAATCGCTCACCGTTTGGGTACGGTTCAATATGCTGATGAGATCATTGTCCTTGACCATGGAAAGATTATCGAGCGAGGAAATCACATGGGGCTAGTTGCTCAGAATGGCGTGTACCGAAAGCTCTACGAAATGCAAGGATTTGTTTAATTGACCCATTTGCGTGTTCAAAATCAGTTAAGTGGCAATACCAACCAAACCTCTGAAGTTGATAGGCACTACCGATTGCATAGATCTGCCTGAATTCAACATGACGAATCTTGAATGCAAGATCGATACCGGTGCAGAAACCTCGTCTATCCATTGCTCTCGAGTTACGCTTAAGGAAAGAGAAGGAAAGGAGTTTATTTCCTTCCACATCCTTGACAATAAACATCCCGAATACACTGGACTGAACTTTGAATGTTTTGAATTCAAGGAGAAAAAGATCAAAAGTTCATTTGGGAGTATCGAATTCAGATTTGCCATTAAGGCCAACGTCATTCTATTTGGAAAAGTTTATCCCATCTGGTTCACGTTAAGTGACCGTGAAAAAATGCGTTATCCAGTTTTACTGGGCAAAGGATTTCTCAAGAATCGCTTTTTGGTGGACGTTAGCCAGAAGGATCTATCATTTTTAACCAAGCCGGAAAAATGAAACATTTGAACATCGTAATCCTATCTAGGAATCCGAAATTATATTCGACTACCAGACTAGTTGAGGCATGCGAAGAACGGGGTCACAACGTTGAGGTGTTGGATCATACGAAGTGCTATGTGGTTATGGAAAAAGGAAAGCCACAGGTGTTTTACGGTGATCATCCCGTGGAAAATATTGATGCTGTGATCCCAAGAATCGGTGCATCGGTAACGTTTTATGGAGCCTCTATTATCCGGCAATTCGAAATGCAAAAAGTGTTTACCGCTGTTCCATCGATCAGTTTAATCAGGTCGCGGGACAAATTAAGGTCCCTGCAGTTTTTGGCTCAAAAGCAGATCGACATACCTAAAACGGCTTTTGCCAAGTATCCAAGTGATGTAGATTACCTGATTAACCGAGTTGGAGGCGCACCGTTGGTTATTAAGCTGTTGGAGGGCACACAAGGCCTTGGTGTTGTTTTGGCAGAAACCAGAAAAGCGGCCAAATCCGTTATCGAAGCATTTTATGGCCTCAATGCAAACATTCTCGTTCAGGAATTCATTGAAGAAGCCAAAGGAGCTGACATTCGTGCCTTCGTGGTAAATGGCGAGGTTGTAGGTGCTATGAAACGACAAGGGGGTGATGATGATTTTAGAAGCAATCTTCACAGAGGTGGGACCAGTTCTCCTATCACTCTGAAAAGCCGCCAAAGAACCATGGCCATTAAAGCCGCAAAAGCGATGGGGCTGTCAGTTGCCGGGGTAGACATGATTCAATCAAGGCGAGGACCACTTTTAATGGAAGTGAATAGCTCCCCTGGATTGAAGGGAATCGAAGAGGCAACAGAGGTAGATATAGCCAATAAGATCATTGAGTTTGTGGAAGTAGGAGTGGCAGCTTCCAGAAAAAGAAGACGATTGGGGCAAGAGCAACCAAAGCCAGGGGAGCCAGTTTAGTGATTGCTAGGACAACTCGCAGGCCTCGCAATCTTCCAGCGTTTCGAATTACCACCTACCGAAATAAGTGAGGTAACGCCAAAACTTCTCTAAGGGGCCTTGCTTAAAACGGGCAAGAATGATCGGTGACACCCACAACATTACTGCCCAAATCACCAATGTTGTCAGCAACATTTCGAGTCGACTGAACGTGTCCATCAATGCAAAGCCAACCCCAGTAAACATGATCAGGCCAACAACCGACATGAAAATGTAATTGGTGAAAGCCATTCTACCAGCAGCCATCAATCTAGCTTGTAGCCCAATAAAGGTTTGACTTTTAAAAGCCAAGATGAGTAAGGACATGTAGCCAATTGCCATTGGCACACTTCCGATGTAATTGAATTTGGTGCCGATTCCCATCACATAAACGCCATCCCAATTGTGCCGGTAGGCTAGATAAAGTCCAATTGCCGAAAGGCCGAGCCCAACTGGTAGTGTACTCCAAGCCACTTTCTTATAGGTAGAGTCTGATTTTTCACCGGATAAAAAACCCGTTCGAAACAAGATCATTCCAAGCAACATGAGCGAACAAACCCGCCACATCATTTCAAAAAGGAATATGAACGTTTGGAGAAAAACCGCCTCCATGAATCGGTCTTCCATCTGACCAGAATAAGCTCCCCTGTAGATGTTGATCTTCTCATTGACTTCCTCTTGAGAAGGAGACCAAAAAGCAAATGCCTCTTCCAGGGCTTCTTGTGGAGCACCGAAATAATTCAATGCTGAAAGCAGTATTGGAATTGAAAAAAGTATGCCAGCTGTGATGGCCAAAGTCTTAATGGACTTTTTCCGAAGAAGAAAAACGATCATCCCGCAAATGGAATAGGCGACCAAGATATCTCCCAACCAAATGAGGTACGCGTGAACCATTCCGAAGGCAAGCAGCAGTAGCATTCTTCGATAATGCAACGGCCAAGACTTCTTTCCTT
>JBLFWJ010000017.1:0-30728 GCA_047611425.1 Bacteroidia bacterium
CATCTCCCTCTTTGGAGTTCCAACTCCAGCCGATGGCGTGTTGAATGTGGATGAAGCAATCTCGGTCACTTTCAATGAGCCCATTGATTGTGACTTGATTTACGACCCTGTTCAAATCACACTTGTTAGAACTGATACAGGAGCCGACATTCCAATCACATTCTCCTGTAATGGAAACACGATTCTGATAGAGACCAACCCGACATCTTTGTTGAATTCGTTGGAGAACATCAACCTGACAGCTACGGTATCTAACCTCAGCGACTTCAACGGAAACGATCTTGGAGACCCAGTAGTTTGGTCGTTCGGTGTAAACAGAGGCCAGGTTTATTGGGACCCTTCAAACGTAGTTGCAACATCGGTGGTTAATCAAACCGCCAACTTCTCTTCAGAGTTGAGAAACGTTTCGGCAAGTGCGCAGAATTATACGTTGACTCAAATACCTGCTTGGCTTACTACCACACAAACAAGTGGTTCTGTTCCAAATGGCGGAGTTATTCCAATTGATTTTGAGATTAGCCCAAGCCTCGACTTAGGTATTTATGAGGATACGGTGAAAGCTACCATCAACGGACAGGAGCAATACCTATTCGTTTACTTAGAGGTAAATTCTCTTGCACCAGATTGGACAGTCAACCCGGCCGATTTCCAATACAGTTTGAGTATGACAGGTCAGTTCAGCATCTCAGATTTAGACGCTCCACTTTCTACTGATACACGCGACATGATTGCAGCCTTTGTCGATGGCGAATGCAGAGGAGTCGCTAATATCGTTTACGTGCCTAACCTGAATGTTTATTCGGCTTTCATGACTGCTTACAGCAACATACCGTTTGGCGAGGAATTGAGTTTCCGTTTCTGGGATGCCTATCCGGGCACAGAATACCAAGCAACTGAAACGTTAGCCTTCATTGCAGATCAGTCTGTTGGACAAGCGCTTTCGCCTTACATTCTTCACCCAGGGGGTGTTTTCCAAACTATCAACTTCAATCCGGGTTGGAATTGGTTCTCACTTAATGTGCTGGCAGACGATATGACTGTTGACAGCGTCCTTTCTACAGTTATTGCCAACAATGGCGATGTTGTGAAAACACAAAATATCAGCAGTCAATACAACGATACGACAGGTTGGTGGGCAGTGACTGGAGGACTTACAGAATTCGATAATGATCATTCTTATCAGATACTAGTCTCGGAAGGGTCTTCACTTCGATTTTTGGGAGAACCACTTCCGAATAACTATGAAGTGCAAGTGGTTGCGGGTTGGAACTGGTTGGGTTATCCGCGTTTGGGTATCAATCCGGTAGGAGAGATGCTTGATAGCTACAGTGCTACGCAAAACGACCTTATCAAGAGCGATTCGGAATTTGCTAACTATGATAGTGGTTCGGGTGATTGGATTGGCAGCATGGCCGCGTTTAAACCTGGTCGAGGCTACAAGTTGAATACCGTCAATCCTGGGGGAATTGACTTCAGAGCAGCGACTCCTCCAACACCACCATTGGTAGACTGCGAGAACTACCAGTTGTTTGAAAATAACATGACGATTGCCGCCAAGCTAACGAACAATGGTGAAGACATCTTTGACAGTCACTTCATTGTCACGGCCAGCATTAACGATAGCTGTAGAGCGTGGGCACAACCGGAGTTTATACCGGAGCTGAACGCTTACCGAATGCTGTTAACTCTTCCTGGTTATTTAACCAACACAGGAGCGGCCATCAGTTTTGAGATTGAAGACCTAGACAACGGTAATACCTACACACCTGAATACACGCCAGTGTCGTTCAATTCCGATGATGTCGTTGGTGACCTTACAAGTGCTTTCGTTCTCAACATTAACACTGTTGGTATAGAGGAAACGCTGAACCTTCAAGGGCATTGGCTTGGACAAAACGTTCCAAACCCATTCAACGACCAAACACTCATTCCGTACAGCATCGGAAAATCAACTAATGTGCAGCTAGAGGTGTATGACATGATAGGAAACCGCGTAATGCAACTGGTTAGTCAAAGTCAGGCGGCAGGTAAGTATCAGGTATCCTTTAACCGAGATGTGTTAGCAGGAGGAATGTACATGTATGTGCTGACTACCCAGCAAGGGCGTCAGACTAAGAGGATGATTCTAACTGATTAAGGACTTTTTCGTATTAATCAAAGAAGAGGGCGAAACCAAATGGTTTCGCCCTCTTCTGTTACTGTTTCATCGGTTAAACCTGATTTTATATCAGGTAATTTCTGCATTGCCACTTGGCCTTGAGCCAATAGTGGTGCTGCCCGACACATCGCTTGCACTTGATGCCCTCATGCTCGCGTTGTGCGCGAAAATGCTCCATGCAGCTATCCTCTGTTGGAAAGTGTTCTGTGAATTGTAGTAAGTTCATCTGTGTCGTATTGAATGTTCGACACACATCAACCCTTCAAAAACGTAATCTATTTACGTACTGGTATCTTTCGGGGGAATCAGTATTTTCTTTTAGATGAAACCGAGTTGTCATTACCGAATTCAATAATGAGAGCCGTGGAAACAACCGTTGCGGCTTGGAAAATGGCAGTGACCAACAGGCCCATTACTTCAAAATTAATCTTTCATTCAGACCGTGGTGTACAATACGCCTGCACCGAGTTCACCGACCTCTTGAAAGTATACACGACAGTAAAACGCAGTATGAGCCGGAAAGGAAACTGTTGGGATAACGCGGTGGCGGAAAGCTTTTTCAAGTCAATGAAATCCGAATGGACCAAATGGCATCGCTATCAGACCATCAAACAGTCGCAACGATCTGTCTTTGAATACATTGAGTCTTGGTACAATATCCATCGCAGACACTCTGCACTAAACTATATGACACCCATTGAATATCATTACTTTTTACAAACCCGAAATATGGCCGCGTGAGACTTAACCTATTGTCCACTTTTTTGTTGCAAGTCCAATTGGCAAAAGGACTTTAACTCTTTTTTTATAAGGAGGGCTTCTACTCGGAAGGGAAGGTGGTAATTGAGAGCGCGAACACTTCGACTTCGCTCAGTGCATGCTTTTACGGCCTTACCGGTACAATCAATTCTTCAGAAGTTAATGAAACTCGGCACGGAGGTCTCGTAACTCGTTACGCAATAAGGGAAACTCGTTCATGGACTGAGCTAACTCATTCAGGAAGCTCGCTGATCTATTCAGGCAGTTAGCCAACTCGTTGTGGTAAGTGCCCGTTCCTTCGAGTACCTCAGGACAAGCATTCAGAACTTGGCCTAACGATCTCAGCAGGTGACCCAACGTTTTCAGAACTAAATCTAATTCGGTGGTGTACGAGACCTGAAAGACCGAAGGAAAGACATTTACGATGTTGTAAGAAAAAGGACTTGAAGGAGGGCTTCAAAGCTTAAAGCCACCGTTTTCTTTTAAAGTAGAAGAGCATCACCACTGGAATTAATATCATTAGCCCTAAGGCACCAAAGTAGCCGTAGTGCCAGGCGAGTTCAGGCATGTATTGAAAGTTCATTCCATAAATACCAGCAATGTAGGTCATAGGTATGAAGATGGTTGACATGATGGTCAACACTTTCATCACCTCATTCAACCTGTTGTTCTGACCAGATTGATACATTTCGCGTAGGTCGGCCAAGAGGTCTTTACCATTGTCGATGTTCTCGTTTACCTGAACAATGTGTTCGTAAACGTCTCCAAAATATCTAGAAGTTTCCGGCTGTATGTGAGGCGTAGAACTGTTTTGTAGTGTGGTTATGGCTTCTCGCAATGGAGAGATAGCTCTTCGTAGTCTCAGCAATTCTTTTTTCAGAGATTGGAGCTTAGAAGAGGAGTGATTTGACGGGTTTCGAGTGATGATATCCTCCATTGATTCGATGGTGTCATCCACATGATCGGTCACGAAGAAATAGCCATCAACAACGGTATCAATCAATCGATACAAGAGATAATCAGGGCCTTTGGCTCTTGCGTTGCCTTTCTTCTTTTCTAACCGAGAGCGCAAGGAGTCAAACACATCCCCTTGTTGTTCCTGAAATGAGATAATCCAGGAACTTCCGAGCACAAAACTGACCTGCTCGTTAACAATCTTATCATTGTCATCAATACCCAACATTTTTAAAGTGAGGAAGATGTAATCTTCAAATTCTTCAACCTTAGGACGGTGCTTCGTATTCAGGACATCTTCAAGGAGTAGGGGATGGAGGTCGAAGATCTTACCCACCTTGGCTATTAGTGCGGTATCATGCAATCCATCAATGTTTATCCAGGTAACCGATTGACTGGTTTTAAAGCGTTCGAGTTCGGATAATTCTGAAATCTCAATAGTGTTGAATTCATCTGAAGTGTAGTCTATCACCGAAACTTTTGCTTCATCGGTCTTCCGTTGTCCAACATGGATTAAAGCGCCAGGAGGGAGGCCAGCTTTTGCTTGCCGAGAATTATTGGTTTTGTCAGTCATCTTTTAAGCGTGCATTCTGTGGAAGGTCATTCTTGTACACAACTGTTCGGTAAGGGAATGGAATTTCTACACCCTCTGCTGAGAATCTTTCATGAATGTCTTTGTTAATGTCGCTATGCATTCGGTACGATTCCATTGGATCATTGCACCAAACATAGGCCCTGAGATTTACGCTGAAATCCCCGAAGCTGGTCAAGCGAACTTCTATTTGATGATTTCCATTTGCTTTCTCTACAGGTGTCCGATGATCGAAGCATAATGGATGGGCAAGTGCAACCTCTTGAAGAATTTTGGAAGCTATGGCCACATCACTGTCGTAACTAATTCCTATTTCAACGTATTTGCAGACAAGCGTATCTTCAATTGAATCGTTTATAATTGTTTCCGAACTGATGACCGAATTAGGAATAATGATGCGCTTGTTTTCAAAGCTCTTGATCATTGTGTGCCTTAATGTAATGTCTTCAACAACACCCATTTCTGAAGTACCTACGGTGATCATATCGCCAACCCTAAATGGTTTAAAGATGACTATGAAAATGCCGCTAATGATGTTTGAAAATGCTTGTTGAGCAGCGAGACCCAATATGACTACCATAATACCAGCTCCTGCAAACATGGTTATAGCCAAGGCCTTTAGCCGTGGTATCAACAGAACTATAGCAGCCAAAGCCATTACCCAAATCACAATAGAAACGGCATTCATTAAGAAGCGATACCGTGTTGGATCAACCTTCAACTTCTCAGAGGCCGTAACAAACGATTTATTCATCAGCCATCTCAACGTGCGCCCGAGGATTGCGGCACAAATGATAATCGCTATCGCAATCAAGGATAGCTTCAGGTTTTCTTCCATTTTGATGAGCTTAGGACATCAATACAAAAATGATCTATTTGATCAGAAATCTTCAATGAAAACAAAATACTTACAAGGTCAAATGCTATGGAGCCATGATATGTGCGTAGAATGTTGAGCGTGGGGCCTGAAAGAAATGCGGGCGAGCGTGAGATTGTGGGTGGATAGCTTATTTATTTATTTATTTTTTGGTTCTTTTTCATCAAGGAAAAACGAACATAAGCCGATAGTAAGGCTTATAAAAAGCAATGAACTTGAGAGAATGCTTCAGCGCTTGAAACAGCGTTTCTCAATGACGGTAATCGGCTTGTAGAAAGCTATCTAAGAAATACTGCCGTATTGCGGGATAACTCGGGGCGTTTCAAATACCCCAACGAATGTGTTTGAATCCGCGTTAGGCGGAGAAAACTCTTTTGTTACCGAATATTTTAAAGTGCGGTAGGAGAAAAGAGAAAAAGGCCTTGTGTGTAAGCTTGCCAAAGAAGCGGCAATTTAATCCTTCGACAAAAGCTCAGGACAGGCGCCACGGCTAATTGCAGTGAAAACTGCGAGCTCAGCCTTTGGCTTCGGTTATAGTACTTGGAGCCAGTAGGAAGCACTGCAGCACATATCGACCGGAACGGGCAGCAGATTTACTGAAAGGTTTTATTGTTGGGAATTCAGTGAGGGCTATAGCCGTTAGCATAATAGTTCATTATAGACCTTCGTGAGGCTCAGGCACCAAATACGCGCAGGTCCTTCGACAAGCTCAGGATGACAAAAGGACTATAATGGATTGCGTTATGTATACTTAGCTTGGGTGTGAAAGCAAAGAGAACAAAATGTGTTTTTAACATTTTAGGCTCTCTTTGGTGAGCAGCGGGAGGCTCTGCCATCTGTTCAGAAGGATTTGTGCGGTGGGATTGTCAAAAAAGAAAAGGCGGTATTAGCAACCAACGGGAAGCTTTTACGGCCTTTTCGATAAGAATCAACTGGAATCATTCTTCTTCATTAATGGATGTTACTGCCCTCATTGTTTTCACAGTTCTCCGAATGCTACCTGACCAGTTGTTACAGAGTACATGGCACCCACCATTCCTATCTCACCTTCCTCCAGCATTTTTTTAAGCACTGCGCTCTGATCGATCAATTGTTGGGTGGCCATAATTACATTCAGGTCGGTGACTCTTTGCACGAAATCCTTGTTTGCAGAAGAGCGATCTCCATCTTCATGAGTGGCATCAATTGCAGGATGTACTTTTTTCAGAAGCTCTACCAGATTGACAGGAAATCCATCATCTCCATTAAGACGGTGATCACAAGCGCCTTTTACCGCTCCGCAGGATGAGTGCCCCAGCACAACAATAAGTTTAGCACCTGCTGCTGCACAGGCGAATTCAATGGAACCCAGCACATCTTCGTTAATGATGTTGCCCGCCACGCGTGCGCTGAAGATGTCACTGACACCTTGGTCAAAGACTAATTCTGCAGAAACTCGAGAGTCAATACAACTTAAAATCACCGCAAACGGATACTGCCCATTGGTTGTTTCTCCAACCTGTTCAATTAGATCCCGGTTACCTCTTACGTTTTCAGTAAACCTTGTATTTCCTTCGATAAGCATGTTCAGCGCAGCTTGCGGTGTCATTTTCTGCTGAGTTTCTTTTGTCTGAGTCTTCATGTGTTAATTTAGTTAGTATTCGTTTTTAGATTTTATTCTTTTGTTTTTCGGCCCAGACCACAATAGTGGGCTAAGGGTTTGAGTTCACTTTAAAATCAGTAAGGGAATATTGATCTGTGGAACAATTTTTTTAGTGACACTTGTCCCGCGAAGACAGCCTAATGGATGGTCTGGAAAGGACACCACACTTATCAGATCGACCGGAACTTTTTCAGCGTACTGTATTATTGAATGTACTATATCCACACCATAAACAACATCTCTTTTAAGAGACAGGTTAGGCAGCCACTTCTTTAGTTCGAATTGATCCCATTTCCTAAATCCAGTTACGTCAATCACTTCGAGTACATTGACCTTTGATGAAAAAGTTGAATTCAATATTCTGAAAGATTCAAATTGTGCCTTTATGTAGTATTCATCTCCGTCTAGAGCCAGGAGAACCCGCTCAGGCTTTTTCCATTTTACATTAGCTGGAATGACCAATATGGCATGTGAGTCCAAGGTTAATATGGCCGAGCTGAATTTGTCCAGCGATTTCCAAAAGATGCCCGACTCGCGAGGTGAATCGGTGATAACCAGTTCAATGAATTGTTGGGCAGCTAACGTTTTCACGCCCTTCTTAACGCCATACGCGTTGACATAAGTCTGATAAGGGATGTTGGATTCGGACAACTCTTTAGAATAGTGGTTCGTGAACTCGCTCATTTTTTCATTTGCTCGTTGCTTCCAATGCTGCTCTTTCTCTGCATCTTGATCTAAAGGTTCAGGAGTCGTGTGATATAGAATCAATGAACAATTTGAATTCTTGGCGTAAGAGATCGCATACAGCAATGAGTTATCCTCTCCTTCGGAAAAGTTTATTAGCACCAAAATGGTGCTTTCGAACATGTGTTTATTCTGTTCTGCCGTCATTAATGGTTTTTCCCTAGGGATTGATCATCATTACTGTTCTTGCTTTATAAAACTTGGTCATAATGGCGAGGTTGGGGTTCACTTCAGAACCAGAAGTGGAACTTTGGTTTCTGAGGCGATTTTCCGTGATACACTTGGGTCGATAAGAGCTCGAAGCGGATAATCGGCAAATGATATGACACAGACTAGGTTAGCTGAAACCTGTTCAGCGTAGTCGCTGATAGACTTGGCCACGTCTTCCCCATAAATGGTTTGCAATTCATATGATATGCCCTCAAGCCAATTCTTCAGATCCGTTCCATTCCATTTTCTAACCATCGAGCCTTTGATGACCTCAATAACCTGGACTTCAACATTGTAGGTTTTAACAAACTTCCGTAGATGCTTGAATTGATTATGGACGTATCGTTCATTCGAATTTAGCGCCAGTACAACTCGCTTTGGCTCTGTCATTTCAGCACCAACCGGTATTACTAATCCAGGAATGTCTTTGAAGCCAATTACCGATGATGAAAATCGATTTAGAGAGCGGCTAAACCACCTTGATTCTTCTTGTCCGTTCGTGACGATCAAGTCAATATTGTACCTCAACGAGAGTCGTTCGATTCCCTGTTTCACTCCCTCAGTATCAACGTGGGTATAGTAAGGCACTTCACTAACCATTAATTGAATTGCAAACAGTCTGATGCACTTTTCCATCTTTTCCTCAGCAGATCTTATCCAGTCTTGCTGATTTTGATTCGCCTGTTCACGATTATTCCTATCTACACAAGTGTGATACACTATTAAAGGAAGTCCTGCGCTCTGTGCATAGAAAATTGAGGAGGCAATGGCAGAAGTCTCTTCCTCCTTAAAGTTGACAGGAACCAACACTACACTTTCCAATGGTTGGATTGAATTGAGTATACCTTGCTGGTTTTCTAGTGACATATCAATGTCGACATTAGTTGTTGGTCTCATATTACTTTCCATTTATTCGATTGTAGTGGAGTGGGGGAAGCTGATTCAAGTTTTCTCCCAGATTAGAAACTTGGACGGTAATGTTCCTTGATTCAGCGTTTACCTTAAAATCTTCGATTATCTCTAAAACATCATGGTGCATGAAGTGAGTCTTTGAAGCATCAATTTCCACATTGGAATCGTCCGGAATCTGTGACAGTGTTTTTCGAATGGAGGCCTTGTTCAGAAATGTGACATCCTGTGATAGACCAATTCGAATATTCTCCTTGTCACTAAGATTCTCCTTAGTTAATGTGAACGGAACTCTAAAGTTGTTGTAGAGAATTACAAACACGGCAACCACCATTCCAAGGGCAATTCCCGTAAGGAGGTCAGTTAAGACCATTCCTACTATGGTGACTATAAACGGCACAAACTGGCCCATACCTTCAGAATAGATTCGCTTGAACAGAGCTGGCTTGGCCAGCTTGTACCCTACAACTAAGAGAATTGCCGCTAGAGTTGCCAGTGGAATCTGGTTCATGACAGCAGGAATCAAGATTATACTCGCCAATAAGAGTATTCCATGCAACACAGCCGAGGTCTTTGTCACTCCTCCGGACTGAATATTGGCTGAACTCCTTACTATCACTTGGGTAACAGGCAGTCCTCCAATTAACCCTGATACGATATTTCCAATTCCTTGAGCCTTTAATTCCCTGTTCGTTGGAGTAACCCTTTTAAGCGGGTCTAATTTGTCTGTGGCCTCCACGCAAAGAAGCGTTTCTAAACTGGCGACCACCGCGATTACTATCGCGGTAACATAAACCTGTGGATTGTATAGAGCAGTGAAGTCGGGAAAAGAGAAATTCGCAACAAAAGCGCTGACTCCATCAGGAATTGGAATAGAAACCAAATGATGTCCATCGATGGTTAATTCTGGAATGGATGAAAACAACATATTGAGGGCAATGCCCGCTATGACAGCCACCAAAGGCCCTTGTATTAACTTCGTGAATTTCTTGCTCTTGAAAAAAGTAGTTTCCCAAAGCACAAGAATGGTCAACGAGACCAATGCCACAATGAAGGCTCCCGGACTTACAAAATCCAGCATGTTCAGTAATTCTGAAAATGTATTTTCTCCATCAACTTGGAGAAAGCGGAAATCTCCTTCTGGGTCACCATCATAGCCAAAAGCATGTGGGATTTGCTTTAAAAAGATAATTACCCCAATGCCAGCCAGCATTCCATGAATAACTGAAGATGGAAAGTAGTGGGCTATAATCCCTGCTTTGGCAAAACCCATGATAACTTGAATTATTCCTGCTAGCACCACGGCCATAAGGAAGACCTCGAACGCACCTAGTTCGGTAATTGCATTTAGTACGATTACAGCAAGTCCCGCTGCTGGGCCGCTAACTCCTAGTGGAGAGCCACTTAAGGAGCCTACAACCACACCACCCACGATGCCCGCAATTAGACCGGAAAAAAGCGGTGCTCCTGAAGCGAGTGCAATTCCTAGGCACAAGGGCATTGCAACTAAAAAGACAACAATGCTGGCTGGTATATCGGATTTTAAATTTTTGTATGGACTTAGATTCATTTTAAGTGTTTTGATTTTATTAAAGAAGGTGAAGACCCTTTAGCGGGATGGACTGAAGCATTGATAAATGCACCAATTAACCGCTCGGAATAGGTGGGATTAGGCACAAGAAGATTCTTCCGGATCTTTCTAGATGCCAGACATTAACAATGTTGGTAGGAATTGGACAATTAGGATGCTAATGGCCCAGGAAGAGTATTCTTATAAAGGGGGTCAGCTAGACTCGGGAGGGTCTAGCAACTCTTCAATGCATTCAATGGAAATGTTGCTACTGCATGAACCATATGCCACTAAAGAGATAGAGTAGGGCGCATTCAATCCTAGACCAGTTGATGAAAAACTCTCTTTTCTTTCATCGTTTTCTTCTTTTTCCTCAGTTTCACGCTCATCTTCAAATTCAACTTCGAGCCAAGATTGTTCGCACATTACATCTATATCAAAGGCATACGCAGTCAGTATTGCCGACCCAAGAACTGAGGTTAATACCAGTATGATGAATACTGGCCAATATTTTGTATTAGGGCTCACTTTAACTGATTAGAAATTGACCTTTACATAATAGTCCCGACCAAAGTCCTTGATCTCGTATTTGCCCTGAAGTCCACAATTGTTGAGGATAGTCTCAACATCTTTTCTAGTGTAGAGCCACAAAGGACAGTTCCTCATTTTGTAGCGTATTTTCCTTTGAAGACTGAGTGGCTCATCTGCTTGCGGAAAGCTTGCATAGAATTCTTTAGAGATGTCCTTCTTCAACTTATTGATGACGTCCTCTGGCTTTTCGATGTAATCAAAGAACCCCATAAGGCAAGCGGCATCATATTTCTTATCAGCCTTGAACGACAAGTAGTCACTTTCTACAAAGTCCACGGACCCTGGGCCATCTACCTTATTCGTAACGTCCTGAGCAATCTTTATCATGCCATCGGCCATGTCAAGCCCAGTGGCTTCTTTGCCTTGTAGCTTGAATTCCACGAGGTAACGACCTGGGCCACATCCAACATCCAAAACGGTCTTAATCTCTGGTTTCTCGGAGTTCTTCAATGCCTCTTCAAAGCGAAGAAACATGGTCTTACGAAGCTTTATATCTAGCCATTTTCCCACAGATGACCTTCGCTTTGAATGCCCATACAGTGAGTCGAAATCAGCAGCGTAGCTGTGAAAGAACTTGCCAACGTTATTGGTTACCTGATCGGTTGCCATCTTGCTCTGAGTTGTTAAAACTTAGTACCCGTGCTTTTGTTTCGTTTCATTTTAAAGCGATACCCGCGGCAAAAGTCAAACAATGGTTGCATAAATCAATATCTATATTTGTTATGATATACATAAGCAATAGTTATGCATTACACATTACATCAGCTAGAGGTATTTCTGAAGGTATCTGAACATAAAAGCATCACACGTGCTTCTGAGGATCTCTTCCTTTCCCAGCCTGCGGTATCCATGCAGTTGAAAAAATTTCAAGACCAATTCGCCATTCCATTGACCGAAGTAATTGGCCGTCAACTGTACGTGACTGACTTTGGAAAAGAGATTTCAATAGCAGCAGAGCGAATCCTTGGGGAGGTAGAGGCAATTAATTACAAGACCAAGGAGTATCAAGAAACTTTAAGTGGCAAGTTGAAGGTTTCAGTTGCGTCTACAGGGAAATATGTGATGCCCTATTTCCTTTCCGACTTCTTGGCTGAGCATAGGGGAGTGGACCTTATGATGGATGTAACAAACAAGGCTACTGTAGTGCAGTCACTGACGGATAATAAGGTCGATTTTGCTTTAGTTTCTGTAATACCGGATCAACTAAAAACCAACTTCGAAACATTGCTGAGCAACAAGCTGTATTTAGTTGGGAGTCCGAAATTACATCTTAAGGATAGTGTGTCTGACAAGAAGAAATTCGAAGAGTTTCCGCTGTTGTTCAGAGAACCAGGCTCTGCTACAAGGCTAGCAATGGAGGGCTTTGTGAAGAAGAACAAACTTCCAACGTTTAAGTCTATGGAGCTAACATCTAATGAGGCAGTGAAGCAAGCGGTGATTGCCGGTCTTGGGTATTCGGTAATGCCATTGATTGGAATCAAGAATGAGTTAGAACAAAACGAACTTGAGATTATACCTTATAAAGGGCTGCCAATAGTAACTGAATGGAATCTGATCTGGCTAAAGGCCAAAAAGCTTTCGCCCGTTACAAGTTCCTTTCTTGACTTTATTCGACTGGAACGAGATAGGATAGTTAAAGACACTTTCGGATGGTTTGAAAAGTATTGAGGAGTATATCTTCTTTGATAATGACCAAGGGGAACGGTTTAAGCATCTGTCGACTTGGGAAATGCGGGTATTTATTAAAGGGATTCAAAAGCTGAGCGAGTACGCTTTTGCGAGTTCCGTAAAGCAGTTGGCCTAAACATTATGTTAAATCCAAACCCGTGAGTTCTGGGTTTTATTCAGAACGCGCGTGGCCTGAAAGAAAGGCGGGCGAGCGTGGATTAACGCGAGGATAGCTTCTTTCTTTCTTTCTTTCTTGATTTCCTGCCAGCCGGCAGGCTGGTTTGGTTCTTTTTTATCTAAGAAAAAACGAACATAAACCATCCAAGGTTTATAGAGACCCCGTATCAAGTACAGGGTGACATCCGCAAGCAGCACCCAAACGCTGTTTAGCGTTTGTGAAATATCCCAAACAAATGTGTTGAAGCTTTTCGCGAAACTCTTTTGTTACTGATTGAAAAAGTGCGATGGGTTTTTTGAAAATGAACGAAAAGCCTTTGATTCTAAACCGCTGAAATTTCGCGTATTTGGAAACTATCTGAGTATTGATCTGAAATATGGAAAAACTGAAAGGCTTTAGAGGCCAAGGCGCGGCATGGCAGATGCGGCAATTTAATCCTTCGACAAAAGCTCAGGACAGGCGCCACGGCTAATTGCAGTGAAAACTGCAAGCTCAGCCTTTGCTTCGGTTATAGTACTTGGGGCCAGTAGGAAGCACTGTGGCTATCTAATGACCGACACGGGCAGCAGATTTACTGAAAGGTTTTATTGTCGGGAATTCAGTGAGGGCTAAAGCCGTTAGCATAATAGTTCATTATAGGCCTTCGACAGGCTCAGGCACCAATTCGCACTAAGTTCCTTCGACAAGCTCAGGATGACAAAAGGACTATAATTAATATTATGTTAAATCGGGCATTCTAAAAGAAAGGCAACTGATTGTGTTGCCCTTCTCTTTATAGTTCTCGATACGATTATTTTAAACCGAATAATCACTCGAACTGACAGCCTAGTTCGTGAGAACGCTTAGGTCGGTTTGAGATTCTTCGCTGTGCTCTGAATGACGATCTAATTGATTGTTCTTACATAGACACTTCGACAAGCTCAGTGTGACCAACGATTATAATTCGTCTACCTTTTTCTTGTAAACCATATACTTATCCGCGTCTCCTAATTTGAGATACAAATCTCTTAGTGACATCATGATTTCACGATCACCAGGACTTAACTCATCAGCCTTTTCCAAGTTCGGTAAAGACTTCTGAAAGAATTCATCTGCCTTGGTCATCAATGCTTGATTTGAATCATCGTCTTTAGATTCTTTAGCCTGCTCAACATATCGAACGCCAACATTAAAATGTAATGCTCCAAGGTTGTGCGCTGCATCTGAATAAGTTGAATCTAACTCCAGCGCCTTATTATAGGCTGCTTCTCCTTTGCCAATCAATTCTACATACTTCGCTTCCTCAACGGCACCTGATTCAGGATTTGCAAGATTGTTGTAAACCACACCCAACGCGAAACGAATCTTTGAATTTGTAGGCTCTTTCTCAACTGCTAGCAATAGATTCTTCTCAGCTTTTTCGTCTTGCTTTGTATCCAATAGGTATTGAAGCTCTTCCAAAATGTAGTTAATGTCATCTGGAAACATCTCTCTTCCCTTCATTGCAGTTTCGTACACTTTCTCTGCATTCTTCTGCTTCTTGTAGATGTTAAGAATGGATCTTAACGAGGATTCCTTTTCATAATCGCTTTCTATAAGGCCAGTATACTCTGCAATAGCCTCATCATAAAGCTTCATGTTGTCATAAGACAAGGCCTTATTGGTTACAGCCATATAATACAACGTGTCTTTTCCGAATGCTTTTTCAGAAATCACTCTGCTCATCTCAAATTTATTGACGGCAGCATTGAAATCCTTCTCAGCATATTTAGCACCCCCATCATTTATGAATTGACCACGAAGTCCAGTCAAATAAGGCATCACCTCCTTTTTGTAAGAACCTTTCTCATCAAGTTCTAACACTTTCAGGAATGACTCTGCCGCTCCATCTAAGATGTCTGGAAATTGCTTTTTTAGAACCTCATCTTCTCCAACTTGGATTTGGTAATAAATCTTACCTCGAAGTATCCAAGTATCGGCTTTGCCTTTGGTCTTTTCGTGCTCTACAGCAGCATCAATGGCCTCTTTGGCGTTATCTAATTCTTGGATTTCGAGATACCTCCATGCTGAGGTTACTTTAGAATTTTGGCCAAATACGGTTGTGGTGGCCATCGCCAATATGGCTGCGAAATACAAACTTTTCATATTATAGTTGCTGGTTAATAGTTACGAGTTGCTTGATATAAAAGTTGCTAGTTAATAGTTACGAGTTGCTAGTTACGAGTTAATAGTTGCGAGTTGCTAGTCCTTCGGCCGTGAACTCCCTTTGGTCGGTTCGACAAGCTCAGGATGACAACTTCGGTAGATAGGTTTCTTATTCGTCATTAGCAGATTCCGTTCCACTTTCTGGAGATGCTGAATTATCAGGGGTATCTGAACCTCCATCTGGAGTTTCTCCTTCCTCGCCTTCGGCAAGCTCTTCATCCGACTCCTCTTCTTTGGAAACCTTTGCTACAGAAGCAATTACATCACCATTTTTCAGCTTGATAAGCCTCACTCCTTGCGTTGCTCTTCCCATTACTCGAAGACTTGCAACACCCATTCGGATTGTGATTCCGGATTCATTGATTACCATCAAATCATCCTCATCAGTTACACTCTTAATTGCAATCAAAGAGCCGGTCTTTTCGGTAATGTTCAATGTCTTGACTCCTTTACCACCTCTGTTGGTAATTCTGTAGTCGTCAATACTTGAACGTTTTCCGTATCCATTCTCAGAAACAACCAATACTGATTCTTCCTCAGGATTGTTGATGCAGATCATTCCGATTACTTCATCTTTCTCGCTTGCTAGCCTAATTCCTCTAACACCAGCAGCGTTTCTTCCCATTGGACGAACTTTTTCCTCAGGGAAATGGATGCACTTACCAGACTTCAACGCCATTAAAATATGGCTATTTCCGGTGGTCAATTTAGCTTCTAGTAATTGGTCGCCATCTTTAACTGTAATGGCATTGATACCGTTGGATCGTGGTCGAGAATATGCTTTAAGCGTGGTCTTCTTGATGATACCATTCTTACTACACATAATAAGGTAGTGTGAATTGGTGTATTCTTCATCCTTCAAATCCTTGGTATTGATGAAGGCTTTCACCTTATCATCAGACTCAATATTGATCATGTTTTGGATGGCTCGACCTTTACTGGTCTTGCTTCCTTCAGGAATCTCGAATACTCGTAGCCAGAAACATTTGCCCTTTTCTGTCATGAAGAGCATGTAGTTGTGGTTGGTTGCCACAAACAGGTGCTCTAAGAAATCGGCATCTCTGGTATTACTTCCTTTGGATCCTTTGCCGCCCCTACTCTGCTGCTTGTACTCAGTTAGTGGCGTACGTTTTATGTAGCCCATTCTTGAAATGGTGATCACCACTTCTTCGTCTGCAATCATATCCTCCATTCGAAGGTCTGTTGCAGAGTACTCAATCTGGCTTCTTCGTTCGTCACCGTACTTCTCTCTGATCTCGGTCAACTCATCTTTAATGATGGTCATTCGAAGATCTTCGTTGGCTAGAATCTCTTTCAGGTGTGTGATGGTCTTCATCAACTCGTCATACTCGGTACGAAGCTTCTCTTGCTCCAGACCAGTAAGTTGACGAAGTCTCATTTCAACAATCGCTCTGGACTGAATGTCACTCAGATCAAACCGAGTCATCAACTTCTCACGCGCCTCTTCCGGACTGTTTGAACCACGGATCAAGGCAATTACCTCATCAATATTATCTGAGGCAATGATTAGTCCTTCTAGTATGTGTGCTCGCTTTTCAGCTTGAGACAACTCATACTTAGTTCTTCGAACAACTACCTCGTGTCGGTGATCCACGAATGCAACGATCTGATCTTTCAGATTCAGCATTTCAGGACGACCTTTCACCAATGCAATGTTGTTTACACTGAATGACGTTTGGAGTGCAGTATGCTTGAAAAGAAGATTTAGAACCACATTTGGAATCGCGTCCCGCTTCAATTCGTAAACCACCCGCATTCCTTTTCTATCCGACTCATCTCGGATATCAGAAATACCTTCAATCTTCTTGTCATTAATCAGATCAGCCGTCTTCTTAATCATATCAGCCTTATTCACCTGATATGGAATCTCTGTTACGATGATCCGCTCTCTGCCATTGCTTTCTTCTACAAATTCGGCTTTCGCTCGAATCACAATTCTACCTCTACCCGTTTCAAGGGCATCCTTCACACCTTCATAACCATAAATGGTACCTCCAGTTGGGAAGTCAGGTGCTTTCACATACTCCATCAAACCAGGAATATCGATATCATTATCAGCGATGTATGCTATGATTCCATTGATCACTTCCGTAAGGTTGTGTGGCGCCATGTTGGTCGCCATACCTACAGCAATACCTGCAGCACCATTAATCAAAAGATTTGGAATCTTAGTTGGAAGAACGGTCGGTTCTTGAAGTGAGTCGTCAAAGTTTAATTTGAAATCAACCGTTTCCTTATCAAGGTCGGCCAACATTTCTTCTGCAATCTTTCGAAGTCGTGCTTCGGTATATCGCATTGCAGCCGGACTATCGCCATCCACAGAACCAAAGTTTCCTTGACCATCAACCAAAGGGTAACGCAACGACCAATGCTGCGCCATCCTTACCATGGTGTCATACACAGATGAGTCACCATGTGGATGATACTTACCAAGTACCTCTCCTACAATTCTCGCTGACTTCTTATAAGGTCTATTGGACATTACTCCAAGATCCAACATACCGTATAGAACCCTTCTGTGTACTGGCTTTAAGCCATCACGTACATCTGGAAGTGCCCTCGAAACAATTACCGACATCGAATAATCGATGTAGGCGGTCTTCATTTCGTCCTCAATATTTATTGGAATTATTCTTTCTCCTTCGGCCATTTCAATTGGTAGTTAAAACAATTAGTGCTGAGTATTTGTCATACCTGCATTAAAGGGTCGAATTTACGTTTACGAAACACGGTAAACATGTCGGAGACCCGCAGATTTACTAAGAATTACTAACAAATTAGTGTGGATAATAGACGACCTGTTAATTCTTGGTCAGCTGATGCCGAATCCTACATTTGTAAGAGTGTGCAGATTAATGCACAACCCTAAACAGCAAGAGCATGGAAGCTAAGTTTTCACCGCGTGTAAAGGATGTATTGGGCTTTAGCCGAGAAGAGGCTTTAAGGCTTGGTCATGAGTATATAGGTACGGAGCATTTGCTTCTCGGGATTATTCGAGAAGGCGAAGGCAGTGCCATCAGAATACTGATGCAACTTGGTGTTGATGTTGGTCAACTACGAAAGGATGTAGAAGCTAGCGTTAACGTTAGCTCGTCAACAGGCAAGACCAACTTGGCAAATATTCCTTTAATCAAACAGGCAGAACGCGCACTTAAGATTACCTATTTAGAGGCAAAAACATTTAATAGTGCTACTATTGGAACAGTGCATTTGCTACTTTCCATTTTAAAAGACGAAGACAACGTGGTTACAAGAACGTTTAAAAGATTTGGTGTCGATTACGATATCGTGAGAGAAGAAGTTGAATTACAGGATTCTGAGAATACTCCTATCGCAAGAACTGGAGATATTCCTGAGGATGACGGAGATGACGATTCAGGAGACCTTGGTGGTGGCGGTATTCCTGGAGCTGGCTCCGGCCCAACTAGAAGGGGCGGTGAAAGCAAGTCGAAGACTCCTGTACTTGACAACTTTGGTCGAGACTTAACTAAGATGGCCGAGGATGGAAAACTTGATCCGGTTGTTGGCCGTGAGAAGGAAATTGAGCGTGTTTCTCAGATTCTGTCAAGAAGGAAGAAGAACAACCCAATGCTGCTGGGCGAGGCTGGTGTTGGTAAATCTGCTATTGCAGAAGGATTGGCGTTAAGGATTACTCAACGTAAAGTTTCGAGAGTTCTCTTTGGTAAACGAGTAGTAACCTTAGACATGGCTTCCTTGGTGGCTGGTACAAAGTATCGCGGTCAGTTTGAGGAAAGAATGAAGGCAGTGATGAACGAGTTGGAGAAGTCTCCAGACGTAATTCTATTCATTGATGAAATTCATACGATAGTTGGTGCTGGTGGAGCTTCGGGTTCTATGGACGCGAGTAATATGTTCAAACCAGCTTTGGCGCGTGGTGAAATTCAATGTATTGGTGCTACTACGCTAGACGAGTACCGACAGAACATTGAGAAGGATGGTGCACTGGAAAGACGATTCCAAAAGGTAATTGTTGATCCAACTACGATTGATGAGACAATTGAGATTCTTGAGAATATTAAAGGGAAATACGAGGAGCATCATAATGTGGAGTACACAGATGAGGCGATTAAGGCTTGTGTGAACCTTACTTCAAGGTACATGACGGATCGATTCCTTCCAGACAAAGCGATTGACGCGTTGGATGAAGTTGGTTCTCGAGTTCATATCACCAATATCAATGTTCCTAAAGCGATTGAGGAACTAGAACAAAAGGTTGAGGACATCAAGGATGAGAAGAATCAAGTTGTTCGTTCTCAGAAGTATGAAGAGGCTGCTAACCTTAGAGACAAGGAGCGAAAGCTTTTAGAAGAATTAGAGCGGGAAAAGAAAAAGTGGGAGGAAAACACGAAGGAAAATCGTGAGATGGTGACGGAAGATAATGTTGCTGAAGTTGTTTCCATGATGACTGGAATTCCTGTTCAGCGGGTTGCTCAGAATGAGGGTAAGCGTTTGCAAGGAATGTACGAGCAGCTGAAAGGTCGAGTAATCGGACAAGATCCTTGTATCAAGAAGATTGTTCGTGCGATTCAGAGAAACAGAGCTGGATTAAAAGATCCGAATAAGCCGATTGGTAGTTTCATCTTCCTAGGCCCTACTGGCGTTGGTAAGACGGAATTGGCTAAGGTGATTTCTCGTTACCTATTCGATAGCGAAGAAGCACTCATCAGAATTGACATGAGTGAGTACATGGAGAAGTTTGCCGTTTCTAGATTGATCGGTGCACCTCCGGGATATGTTGGATATGAAGAAGGCGGTCAGCTGACAGAGAAAGTTAGAAGAAAGCCTTACAGCGTCATCCTTCTTGATGAGATTGAAAAAGCGCATCCAGATGTTTTCAACTTGCTTCTTCAGGCGTTGGATGATGGAATGATGACTGATTCTATGGGTCGTAAGATCGATTTCAAGAACACAATTATTATTATGACTTCGAACATCGGTTCACGACAGTTGAAAGACTTTGGACAAGGTGTTGGTTTCAGTACTGGAGCAAAACAAGCTGCTTCTGGTGACCATGCAAAAGGTGTGATTGAGAAAGCATTGAAGAAGGCATTTGCTCCTGAATTCTTAAATAGAATTGACGATGTACTTCTCTTCGATTCGTTGGAGAGAGATGATATTCACTTGATTATTGATCTCGAGTTACGCCACGTTCTTAAAAGGATTGAAGATATGGGTTACGGAATCTCGATTAGTAAGTCAGCCAAGGAATTTTTGGTAGACAAAGGGTATGACGCTGACTTTGGTGCTCGACCATTGAAGCGGGCCATTCAGAAGTATATGGAAGACCCATTGGCGGAAGAGATTATTAGCTCAACGCTGAATGAGGGTGATACCATAAAGGTTGATTATAAAAAGGATGCTGAAGAGTTGAAGATTACAGTCACGACTCCTAAGGATAAGCCATCAGCAAAGAGTACTGAGTGAGTTTAAAATCAAACTTCGAAATAATTCAAAGGCTAGTAATTTTGCTAGCCTTTGTTGTTTTTGACGATAGTTCACTTTGCTACGAAGGAGAGAGGAACAAAACGTACAATTATTAGTCGGGCATTATTAAATCCCCCGCCCTTTGGGCACCCCCCCCCCTTTTTTAAGGGGGAACTGAGACTATTCCCCCTTAAAAAATGGGGTGCCGAGGAACGAGGTGCGGGATTATAAACAACATTAAAATGCCGTTGCCAAGGTTTTTAATTGAAGACTAATTACTCCTACACCCCTACATTCGTGAACAAATAGTAGAACATGCAAAAGGAACAAACGGACATTCTGATTATTGGAGCTGGGCCTGCTGGTTGCGTTGCGGCCTCTCTGGTTAATAAAGCAGGGTTCAAGGCTAGGATTGTTGACCGAGCTAAGTTCCCCCGATTTGTAATTGGGGAGTCCCTCCTACCTCGTTGCATGGATCATTTTGAAGAAGCTGGATTCCTAGATGCGCTTAAATCGCAAGGCTATCAGGTAAAGCATGGCGCTGTGTTTCTGAAAGATGACAAACGATGTGAATTTGAATTCAGCGAGCAATTCACCAAAGGATACGAATGGACTTGGCAGATCCCACGTGATCACTTTGATAATGTGCTTGCTGAGGAAGTCCAGAAAATGGGTGTTCCAATTGACTTCGAAACTACCGTGACCAATGTTGAATTTGAAGGATCAAACTCTACTACAACGGTAACGGACAAGGACGGCAACGAGAAACAAATTAAAGCCAAGTTTGTGATTGACTCCAGTGGTTATGGACGCGTGCTTCCAAGGTTGCTGGATTTGAATATTCCTTCCGACCAAAAAGCAAGGAGTACCATGTTTACTCAGTTTAAGGACGAGAATAGACCTGACAATCCTGATGCAAACAGAATTGTGATTGTATCTCATACGCCTGATGTTTGGATATGGATCATTCCGTTTTCCAATGGATTCACATCCGTTGGGTTTGTAGGAAACCCTGAGTTCTTTGAAGGTCGAGAAGGAAGTAAAGAAGAAATCCTTCGTTCTATGTTGGCGAACGAACCCAAAACGATTGAACGCTTTTCAAAAGCCGAAATGAAGTTTGATCCGGTTATGATTAACGGTTATTCTATTTCAGTAAAACAACTCTACGGAGATGGGTTTGCTTTGACTGGAAACGCCTCTGAATTCTTGGATCCAGTATTCTCAGCTGGCGTGACATTCGCAACTGAAACCGGTTCAATTGCGGCTAAACTGGCTTGTCGCCAATTGAAGGGCGAAGACATCAATTGGGATGAAGAGTACGTAAAGCCGGTTATAGATGGCATTGATGTATTCAGAACCTATATCAACGGATGGTACGATGGTACTATTCAGAAAATCTTCTTTGCCGATGACCCCGGTCAAGGCAATAAGAACATGATTTGTTCAGTATTGGCTGGATACGTTTGGGATCAAAATAATCCGTACGTAAACAAGCACAAGAAACGTGTTGAAACGCTTGCGAAAGTTATCGAAATTCAGTCGGCTTAACTGTCTCTGCTGCTCCTAGGTCTGTTTCCACCACTTGGTCTACCACCTTGTTTGCTTCGGAAACGCTGCTTGAATGAACCGCCATTTCCTCTACTGGCAGGCTTGCTGCTTCCACCATCGTCATCCTTATTCACACGTACCGAACGGCCTTCAACTTCGATGCCGTTAAAGGACTTTTCGAAGTTCTTGTCCATGCTTTCCTCTACATTGAAAAAAGCACAGTTCTTCTGAAGTGATAGCTGAGAGAAATGCTTTCGATCAACCGTAGAAACGTCTGATAAAAAGTGAAGTAAATCACCAGAAGTCACGCCATCCATTGTTCCAAGGTTCACGAAGTACCGATTCGGCCCTCCCGATTCCCCTCTTGGCGAAGGCGCTCTATCACCACGATCCCTGTCTCCGCCTCTGCTACGTTCCCGATCATTGCCTCTGCTCCTATCTCTATCACCTGATTTGCCGCGATCTCGGTCTCTACTTCCACCACTGGTGTCGTTCAAGTCGTCCCCGCCATCTTGTATATTTAAATGGTCTAACTGTGTAGTAATCAATCGCTTAAGGATATCCTCCTTACTCAACTCTTCAAACTTAGCACCCATCTCTTGCAAGATAGAATCTGCCTGCTCGTCTACTTTAGTATTGACAATCACACTCGCCCAATTGTTAATCCTGGTAGATCTTAATTCGCTTGTATTCGGAACTTGAACCTGCTCAAACTTCACCTTAACACGCCTCTCAAGCATGGTGATTTGACGAACTTCTCTAGGGTTGATAAAGGCTAATGAAATTCCTTTTCGCCCAGCTCTAGCTGTCCTTCCACTACGGTGCGTATAGCTTTCCAATTGATCCGGAAGCTTATGGTGCATAACGTGAGTCAAATCGTTCACATCAATACCTCTTGCTGCTACATCAGTTGCAACCAGCAGTTGCATTGATCTTTGCTTGAACCTTCTCATCACTGCGTCCCGCTGTGATTGAGAAAGATCACCATGAAGTGCTTCTACACCATAACCCAGATTACCCAAATCATCGGCAATCTCTTGAGTTTCACGTTTCGTTCTGCAGAACATGATGCCCCGCATTTCTGGTTGAATATCTAAGAACCGTCTAACCGCAGGAACTTTATTAGCAGTTTTGGTAATAACGTATTGGTGTGAGATATCTGTGTTAACCTCAGACTCCTTGTTCACGGCAACCTCAACCGGGTTGTTCATGTACTTTTTGGCGATGTTCTTGATCTCTCTCGGCATTGTTGCAGAGAACAACCAAGTCACTCGATCTTCCATCGTGTGAGAAAGAATCTCATCGATATCCTCCTTAAAGCCCATATTGAGCATCTCGTCAGCCTCGTCAAGTACAACATACTTTACATTACTCAGCTTGATGGCTCTTCGCTTAATCAGGTCGAGTAATCGACCTGGAGTAGCAACTACTATTTGAGTAGGTCTCTTTAATGCACGGATTTGATCCATGATGGATGCCCCACCATAAACCACCTCAACATTTAGTTTTTTCTGTCCTTTTGAGAACGCTACCAGCTGTTGTGCTGTTTGCTGTCCCAACTCTCTGGTTGGCGCCATGATCAAAGCCTGAAGCGATGGATCATTGTCGTCAACTCTTTCAACTAACGGCAAACCGAAAGCCGCAGTTTTACCTGTTCCGGTCTGAGCCAAACCCACTAAATCAGTGGCTTCGTCCTTTAATAAAACTGGAATTGCTTGCTCTTGGATCGGTGTTGGTTTCTCAAAACCAATCTGCTCAAGGACTTTCAACGTACTGTCTGAAAGGCCAAGCTGTTTAAAATCGCTCAAAAAATAGGGTCTCTAATGAGCTGCAAAGGTAGACAATTGCATAACGCAAGAATTACGTAATTCAGATCACTGCAATACCACTGTCGCCTGTCGATGTGAAGTGGAAATTGAATACGTTCCTTTCGGTAACTGACTCAGGTTCAATTCATTCAATCCTTTATTTCCTTGGAATGCTAAAACGACCTGACCATTCGAACTCAACACTTGGATTAATTCGGCTTCTTCTAACTCCACAGCTACGGCATTAAAAGTTGGATTTGGATACGTTTTCAATGGAATTTTGCCGACCTCATCGATGCTTATTCCGGCAGGACAGTAATTCCCATCAGGTGCATTCTGAGGAATCTTGTATTGGGGATCCGAAATCAAAGCGTGCATAGCTACATCAGTACTTTGGAATAAGGCGGGACTGCACGGTTCCCACTCATTGGCGATTCCAGAACAGGTTTGTGGATCATCCAATATCCCCATATTACTCACAATGCTCCAGTAAATGTACTCAATGGCCATACACCCATAATCACAGGTTTGATCATCATAATGGTACCAAGCATTAGAAGGATACGGATTTGGAATAGTCAGCCACTGCCCGCCTCTGGCTGAATCCATTGCAGCGCTCATTAGTGATGAATTCGCATCAAACCCAAAAATGGTTGGATGCAAGGCTGAGTGCCCGATATGGTTAATTGTGTGTAGAATCTCTTCCACCGTGGCATCATTGCCCCAATGTCCTGGTTGGGTTGGGTCAACTTCCGTGGCATACAGCACCGCAGAAACTCCATTTCCAGTGTAATTGCTGAAGAAAGTATTCTCCATTGGAGAACCTTCGTTATTGAACATTGGCATCAAAGCTCCTGAGCCAATTAACTGTGTCAACAAAAGCTGATCATCAACAACTCCATCCTCGTCATTGTCGAGCAACTCTGCAGCAACAGCCGCTGCATGCAACACCTGAGCATCACTCACATTATTCTCACCGAAAATCTCGAATCCGTGAACGTTCACATATTTAGTGAAACCGCCAAGTGCCGCATCACCAGACAAAGGGTTAGGTTCGATATCGAAACAAACCGTGTTTTGTGAGAAAACCTGCCCAGCACAAATGAATGATAGGATGACAATTGAAGTAAAACGATAAAACATAGAGCGATTCTTTTGGGGACAGCTAATTTAAGGTGCAATCAACAAATTGCAGCGAATCAAAAGCCTAATTTCGCGATCCGAAAAATTAAGCGTAATGATCTCAACTCAGAATATTAGACTTCAATACGGAAAGCGTGTCCTTTTCGATGAAGTGAATGTAAAATTCACCCATGGAAACTGCTATGGCGTAATCGGAGCCAACGGTGCAGGCAAGTCAACATTCCTAAAAATTCTCTCAGGAGAAATCTCACCCAACGCAGGTTCTGTGCATATTGAGAAGGGCAAACGAATGGCTGTATTAAGCCAGAACCATTCGGCTTTTGATGAGAATACGGTACTAGATACTGTAATGATGGGCCATTCTGATCTTTGGAAGATTATGCAGGATAAGAATGACCTGTACATGAAGCCAGACTTTAATGACGCAGACGGAATAAAGGTGTCTGAACTGGAAGACGTGTTCGCTGAGATGAATGGCTGGAATGCTGAATCTGATGCCGCATCAATGCTTAGTGGATTGGGAATTGAAGAGAAGGATCACTTTTCATTAATGAAAGACCTTCCAGGTTCTTTCAAGGTAAGAGTACTATTGGCGCAAGCATTATTTGGATCACCGGATATTCTAATTCTCGATGAGCCGACCAACGATCTTGACTTGACAACCGTAATGTGGTTGGAAGATTTCCTTTTGGATTTTCAAAATACCGTGATTGTTGTTTCTCACGATAGGCACTTTTTAGATACCGTTTGTACACAGATTGCAGATATCGACTACAGTAAAATCAAAGTATACACGGGTAACTATACCTTCTGGTACGAATCAAGCCAACTGGCTTTAAGACAACGTTCATCCCAGAACAAAAAGGCCGAGGATAAGATTAAAGAACTACAGGAATTTGTTGCCCGTTTCAGTGCGAATGCTTCTAAATCCAAGCAAGCA
The DNA here is from genome assembly GCA_047611425.1 of Bacteroidia bacterium. GTDB lineage: Bacteria > Bacteroidota > Bacteroidia > UBA10329 > UBA10329 > JBLFWJ01. Next base: position 25,942 of record JBLFWJ010000017.1, read on the forward strand.
ACAAGTAGAAAGAAGCTCCTTGACAAAATCAATGTTGAAGATATTCAGGCTTCTTCAAGAAAGTATCCTGGAATTGTATTCGATCAGGAACGGGATGCTGGTAACCAAGTCTTGAGTGTCAACGGGCTTTCTAAGTCACTAAATGGAAACCCATTATTCAAGAATTTAAGCTTTGAGGTTAACAAAGGAGACAAAATCGCCTTCCTATCAAAGAGTGGTTTGGTCACTACTACCCTATTTAATGTGCTTGCCGGTGATGAAGAAGCTGATTCAGGAAATTTCACCTATGGTCAGACGATCACCAACGCATACTTGCCAAACGAGAACAACCATTTCTTCAATACTGAAGACAGTTTGATGGATTGGCTTCGCGAATATTCGACCGACAAAGACGAGTCATACGTTCGTGGCTTCTTGGGTAAAATGTTGTTCTCTGGTGAAGAAGTTTTTAAATCTGCAAAGGTGCTTTCTGGAGGAGAGAAAGTGAGATGCATGCTCAGCAGAATGATGTTGAAGCAAGCCAACTTGTTGATCATTGACGAACCGACCAACCACCTAGATCTTGAATCAATTCAAGCATTTAACAACGGCTTGGCCAAGTTCACAGGAACAGCATTGTTTACCTCGCATGACCACCAGTTTGTGGAAACTGTTGCCAACAGAATCATCGAAATTGGGCCAAAAGGATACTTGGATAAGTTGATGACTTTTGATGAGTATATCTCAAGCGACAAGGTAAAAGAACAGCAAGCTAAGATCTACTGATTCTAAGCAGTCTCACCTCTGTGTGGGCGCAACGCGTCACGCACAGAGATCATATCTCTTTCTTCTACAATTATGTGTGCGATTGAATAAAGCTCACTTGCTTTATGGAATCCGCAGGATGTATTTTCCAATTTTCTTGCTTTTGCAAACTCCTCTAAATGGATAACATGGTGCTTGGCTGTACCCTCTGCAGCAGGTCCTCTAAAATCCCAGATCAACTTGATTTTTGACATCGATCTTAACGTGGAGATTGGCGTTCTAAGGCATCAAAATAAATCTCGTGGTTGCGAAGTTTGCCATCCCGGTCGTAAGCTGAATGAGGACCTCGCGAGTTCCAGTCCCTAAGAATATTGTCCTTTGTGAACTTATCACTCATGAAATACGGCAAATCACTATTCACATTGAGTTCCACATAATAGTCCTCAATTCTGGTTGTTAAATGTGGCTGATCCAACAATCGTGAATGACCATCAAGCGCTAAGAGCCTTTGAAATGTGTTTTCAATTGAAAAGCTAACGTTTTCTATCACTCTTGAAGACAATTCCTGTTGAGTCAGGTTCTCACCCTTCGCCCATACCACATCACTTTGTGAAAGTGCAATGCTTGGGTAGGTTAAGATCAGCAACAAACAGAAGTATGAAATACTACGCATGATTAATCTAAGGTAATTTTTTTCGCGAGACTTCATGTCATCTCCCTATATATGTCTAGGGTGTTTCAGTTACTCAAATCGACTATCACCTACTTTCTATCTCATGCCGCATTTTGATTCGTAAATTAACCATTCCATTCGCACCAATATGTCCAGCAAAAATGCATCTCAAGAATACCTCTCGATCCTAAGCAAGCTAAGTGCTGACCTGATAAGTAAGAACTCACTTGATGAAGTGGTGTGGTCAATTACAGAGAACTGTATCTCGGACCTGGGGTTTGAGGATTGCGTGGTTTATCTACTCGATTCCAAAAAAGAATTCTTAGTTCAGAAAGCTGCATTCGGCCCCAAAAAGTGGGACAATTTTAAGGTAAACAAGCCCATAAAGATTCCTGTGGGCCAAGGGATTGTTGGAAGTGTAGCGGAGACTGGGCGCCACGAACTGATTGAGGATTGCTCAATCGATGCGCGATATATCGCTGATGACGCAAACCGATTATCGGAGATAGCTGTCCCCATTATTGAACTTGGAGAAGTTATCGGAGTTATTGATTCCGAACATTCAGAAAAGAACTTCTACAGCACCGATCATCTTTCTGTCCTAACGGCAATAGCCAATTTAGCTTCTATCCGAATCTCTCAGGTTCAAAAGACAAAAAGTCTTAAGTCCCATAGAGATGAGTTAGCCCAACAAGTGGCTACTAAGAAGAATGAGCTTCAAAATGCATTGGTTCAAGTAGAGATTACCAATCGTTATTTAGAATCGATGATGGCCGAAAAGGATGAAATGCTCAAGGAGTTTCATCATCGTGTGAAAAATAAAATACAGATGATGCATAGCTTGATAAATCTTCAAATGAACGAAGTAGAGCAAAAGGAAGTGATCGAAAATCTACGAACATGCATGAACCGAGTTCGTTGCATGGGGCTTGTGTATCAGATGGCCGAAGGATTGACTATTGATATAGCCATGTATCTCCGGAATTTAAATGACGAGCTAAACTCCGCTCATGGCCTCATAGCTAAGTCTAATTTAGATGTTAAAGTTGAGGGACCAGAAATGAGTACCGAAAAAGCTGTTGTGCTTGGATTTTTACTGGTTGATCTTTTTGCAAGTGGGCTTTCTAGAATTGATTTGGTTGCCGATCCGAGATCATCTGTTGATTTGACCATCAATCATGATTGCCGGATTCATTTTGAATCCAATTGGTGGGATTTTGAAAAGCTAGGCAACCTGACCGAGCTCTTTATTTCGCAGATGGGAGCTGAGAAAATTGAGACAGAAACAGGTCTGATACTGGTTTGTCGCTGATTTAGTGGATTTCGTTATTCTGCTTGGAAAGCAATTCGTTTCGAGCCTTTCTCTACTTCAACCTTAATTCTTCGGGCCTTGGCGTAGGTGTCATTTCTAACGCCAGTCACTTGCCAGCTAACTTTCACATTAGGTTGATCTGTTTTGATCTGGAAGTTTTGCGGCAATTATTGGACGTAGTAGTCTACGAGTTGCCTTTCGACTTTACTACATCCAGCGACTGCAGAATAGTGATAGGTGTATCTGACTACTCCTATATTTTCCGACATCTGATAGTCGAGATACACCGTGTCGTTTGGGCATTGAGGTGCTAAGTCTGCGAATTGTGTGGTCCGAAAGTTCAGTGTATTGAATATTCCTGCTGGAACGGAGGTGGGTTCCAAATCTTCGATGAGCTGTCGGTACCGATTTGTAACCGAATCTTCCCAGAAAGTGTCGGTAAAATTCACATATGTATACAGCAAGTAGTTATTCTCAGTGAATACGTAGCCAGCTGAGTCGTGAACAAAATGTTGGTAGTGAAAGTTGTATGGCCCACCTGAAAGTTTATAAAATGTCCGACCGTTTGTGGCAGAGTCTGACAAAACTCTAATAGTGTCTGGGTTTGCGTAGACATTTGTATCCCCTGTAATAGAATTGTACGATACCATTCTGTAAACCCACCAATCCCCTACTGTCATTGGTACATAATCGGGTGGAGGTGGTGGCGGAGTTGGAACAATATCATCTTCTCAGGAAATAGCGACCGCAATTACTGTGGCAATAAGAAGGAACTTTTTCATTTGGAGGAGGTTTTCGGCTTAACCTTCGGGGCTTCGGTTTTATTGTGTTAATCGGAAGGAGTGTGCTCCGTGAGACCCTGAAACAAGTTCAGGGTGACGGTAGGTTCTCACCTCAATTTCCTAATTCGCTAATTGCCTAATCCCCTCCTTCACGCCCTCCTATGAGCTGGAATCACAGGCGGCTCGCCATTAAACGGATTGCTTCTTCCGATACCCTTTGAACCCATGGACACGGCACGTTTCACTGCGTCTTGCCCGTAGCGGTTTCGCATCGTATCCATGGCTTGGTAGAGTTTGATCATTTCCTCGCTGTCGTCAAACAGATTAATCTGATAGCCACCACCAACCAAATGACTGAACCTCACTCCTACCAGCCTGATCAGCACTCTTCTGTCGTAGAGAATATCGAAGAGTTCTTCCACCGTTTTCAGGATGGTATGGTCAGCACTGGTGTATGAGATTCTGCGCTGCTTGCTGTGTGTCTGAAAATCTGAGTAACGGATTTTCACACTGATGCAGGCTGTGAGCTTGTCGCCATTTCTAAGCTGATAAGCCAAATTCTCTGCCATGGCCTTAATGATGCTTTTCAGCTTGACCATGTCAGTGGTGTCGCGCTCAAAAGTTCGCTCAATGGAAATGGATTTCCGCTCATGAAATGGAATGATGGGCGTGTTGTCAATGGCGTGCGTTTTCTTCCAAAGTGTGATCCCAGGCTTTCCCATTACACGCTCCATCAACTCCATGGGCATTTCCTGTACCGTCTTTACTTTTTCTACACCCATGCTACGAAGCAAGCGGTACGTCTGGTCGCCCACCTGCGGAATTTTCTTAATGGAAAGTGGCGCTAGAAAAGACATTTCGTGGTCTTTCGGAATCTCCTTATGGTTGTTGGGTTTGGCCTCTCCTGTGCCCACTTTGGCTACCGTCTTACTGGTTGAGAGCGCAAACGAGATGGGCAGATGCGTCTCCTTCATGATCCGCTCGCGGAGTTCCTTGGCCCATTTGTAGCACCCAAAAAAGCGATCCATTCCTGTGGCATCAATGTAAAATTCATCGATGCTCGATTTCTCAAACAGAGGCGACTCTTCCTTTACTATCTCGGTTACGATATCGGACTGCTTGCTGTAAATACTGCTATTTCCGCGGATTACAACAGCCTCCGGACAAAGCTGTCGAGCCATCTTCATCGGCATGGCCGAATGGATACCAAACGCACGCGCCTCGTAACTGCACGCGGCTACCACTCCGCGACCAGTAACGCCACCAACAAGCACGG
>JBLFWJ010000018.1:0-30196 GCA_047611425.1 Bacteroidia bacterium
ACCTATGACGGTTTGGGCTTAATGCATCAAGCCCCGATCACCTCAGCAACCAACCCTTCATCCGTCTTCGTTACCTTGGTCAAGCCTGCTTTTCCAAGACCTTTCATGCCTTTGTCCCACTGCTTGTTGCTGAGGCCAGACTGATCTTTCAGCGCACCTAAATCCATTGATCCTGCTTTAGAAAGAATATCGAAGATCACCTTCTCGTTTCCTTCCAATTCAATCTTTTTCTCAGCCACTTTCTCCGGTCGCATTTGAGGGAATAATAGCACATCTTGAATAGAGCTGTTGTTGGTCAGCATCATGCAAAGCCTGTCCATCCCAATTCCCATTCCTGAGGTTGGTGGCATGCCGTATTCCAAAGCTCGTAAGAAGTCGTGATCGATAGTCATCGCCTCGTCATCGCCACGATCTGCCAAATCCATTTGCTCTTCAAATCGAGCACGTTGCTCTAGCGGATCGTTCAACTCAGAATAGGCGTTTGCCAACTCCGTTCCGCACGCCATCAACTCAAAACGCTCAACAAGACCTGGCTTGCTTCGGTGCTTTTTGGTTAGCGGAGACATCTCCACCGGATAGTCTGTAATGAATGTTGGTTGCTCATAATGGTGCTCGCATTTCTCTCCGAATATTTCATCGATGAGTTTGCCTTTGCCCATTGATTTGTCAGTCTGGATATTAAGATCGGCACATACATTCAGCAAAGCCGCCTCGTCCATTTCCGAAACATCAATTCCAGTGTGCGCCAAGATTGCCTCGTACATGGTTACCCTTGGATATGGAGCTTTGAAATCCAACTCAACATCACCGAAAGTGGCTTTAGTTGTTCCGTTTAGATCGATGGCTACCTTCTCGAGCATCCGCTCTGTGAAGTCCATCATCCAATTGTAGTCCTTGTAGGCCACATAAATCTCTAGCATGCTGAACTCCGGGTTGTGAGTTCGATCCATGCCTTCATTTCTGAAGACTTTAGCGAATTCATACACCCCATCAAACCCACCAACAATCAATCTTTTAAGATAAAGCTCATTAGCAATTCGCATGTAAAGCGGAATGTCCAATGAGTTGTGATGTGTGGCAAACGGACGGGCCGCTGCGCCTCCAGCAATCGGTTGTAGAATTGGTGTTTCAACTTCCAAAACTCCATGATCATTGAAGAACTGGCGCATGGAATTGAACATCTTCGATCGCTTGATAAAGACGTCTCTCGTATCAGGATTCACAACCAAATCAACGTAGCGTTGACGATACTTGAACTCAGCATCGCTTACCGCATCGTGTACATTTCCTTCGGCATCAGTCTTCACCACAGGAAGTGGCTTTACTGACTTTCCAAGGAATTTGAATTCGGATACGTGAATAGAAATCTCACCAACTTTTGTTGTGAAAACATATCCTTTCACGCCTATGAAATCGCCACGATCAAGTAGCTTCTTGATCACCTCATTGTAAAGTGTCTTGTCCTCACCCGGGCAGATTTCATCTCGATTGAAATAAAGTTGAATCCTTCCAGAAGCGTCTTGCAGTTCAGCAAAAGATGCTTTCCCCATGATACGCTTGCTCATTACACGACCAGCTATGCTGATGTTTTTGTAATCAAGTTTACGTGCCTCGTAATTCTTAAGAATCCCTTTTGAGGTGACATTCACCTCAAATTCTTCCGCTGGAAACGGATCAATTCCCAAGTCTATCAACCGTTGAAGGGCACCCCTTCTAACATTTTCCTGCTCGCTAAGCTGCTGCGACATTGCTTCTAAATTTGGCGCAAAGATAGACGGGCATTCAAGTTTGTGGCCTATCTCAGATGGGTTAGCTTTGGCCTCCTAAAATTCCCACTATGGAACAACTCATCAAGGATTTTACCAACCAAATTAGCAAGGCAATCATTATCGGAAACGCCTATGATGGCTCCGATACAGACAAGCGGTTTTCTAATGTACTTATCTCTGGTCTTGGAGGTTCTGGCATTGGTGGAACTATTGCTGCCGAGGTTATGGCTGGTGAAGCCAACATTCCGTTGCTTACAAATAGCGGCTACGACATTCCATCATTCGTTTCGAGCAACACCCTTTTCATCGCGTGTTCCTACTCCGGAAATACAGAAGAAACCGTTTCTGCCACGACCAAAGCACATGAAGCTGGTGCCAAGATTGTAGTAATCTCAAGCGGTGGAAAGCTGATTGAAATGGCGGCTGAAAACGGATGGGACACCATCATTATTCCTGGTGGACAACCGCCACGTGCAAGCTTCGGATTGTCTTTCCCACAGGTACTTTACGTGCTACATAAGTTCGGCATCATCAGCAAAAGCTTTGAACACGAACTCAACTTGGCGATTAAGCTGTTGGATGAAAACCAAAATGCGATTCAAGAAGAGGCAAAGGCTGTCACGGCTAAATTGAATAATAAGATTCCTGTAATCTATGCTGCCGATGGCTTTGGTGGTGTAGCGACTCGTTTCCGTCAACAAATAAACGAGAATAGCAAGATGCTTTGCTGGCATCATGTCATTCCAGAAATGAACCACAACGAGTTGGTTGGTTGGAGAACGAAGAATGATGACCTCGCTGTAATCATTTTCAGAAATAAGACCGATTTTGAGCGCATTCAAGCGCGAATGGAAATCAACAAAAGCACGTTTTCCGAGTACACAAATACCACTGTTGAAGTGTGGTCAAAAGGGACTTCGCAACTTCAGTGTGCACTCTACCTCGTTCACATTGGTGACTGGATCTCTTTGTATCTGGGTCAGGAAAAAGGTGTTGACATTACTGAAGTTAAGGTGATTGACCACTTGAAAGGCGAGCTTAACAAGCTTTGATAGAACACAGATTAGACTGATTCACCGGATTAAACCTGATTTTTCTCTGCGACCTTTGCGCTTACTCAGCGACTCCGCGGTTAACCTATGATGCATCCAGTTTATTTCGAAGACAAAGGCCTAGTTCTCTACAAGGATTGTTGGGATTATCAGTTGACACAGTTCAACGAAATGGTTGGCCGAAAGAAATGGAATAAGGCCAATCCTGATCAATTAAAGCCTACAGAAAGCCGGTTAATCTTCTGCTCTCACCCGCACGTTTATACGCTGGGAAAAAGTGGTTCTGAAGACAATCTTCTGCTCAATAAAAGTGAGTTAAAGTTCCATGGAGCCGAGTTCTACCACATAAACCGAGGCGGTGATATTACTTATCATGGGCCTGGTCAATTGGTTGGTTATCCGATTTTCGATTTGGATTTCTTCTTCACGGACATCCATCTATTTATAGACAAACTAGAAGATGCCATCATCGCAGTTTTGGCGCAATATGGCATTGATGCTGGCCGAGGCCCAAAAGGATTTACGGGTGTTTGGGTTGATTGGGATGATCCTGAAAAAGCAAGAAAGATTTGCGCGTTCGGAATGCATGTTAGCCGTTGGGTAACCATGCATGGCTTTGCCATAAACGTCAACACCGATTTAGATTATTACAAGCACATCATCCCGTGTGGAATTGACGATAAGGACGTTACCTCCATGCAGAGAGAACTTGGAGAAGCCGTGGATGAAGAAGCTGTGAAAGAACAGCTTCTCAAGGAGATTCAAAAAGTGCTTAAAATTGAAAGATTTGCTGGCATCAAATAGATCGTTGCATATTTTCGCCCACCCAATATTATAACTATGACTTTCGACACTCTTTTAACTTCCGCTAACGGGGGAATATTGACCATCACAATCAATCGTCCAGACAAATTGAACGCACTGAACCGTGGCGTTTTCAACGACCTTGGCAATTGCATCAAGGCTTTTCATGAAGATGATTCTTTAAAGGTGGCTATTATCACCGGAGCTGGAGATAAAGCATTTGTTGCTGGAGCGGACATCAGCGAATTCGGAGGTTTGAATGCTGATGAAGGAAAAGCATTGGCTGCACGGGGTCAGGTGGTTTTCAATTCAATTGAAAGAGGCCCAAAACCTGTAATTGCTGCTGTAAACGGTTTTGCACTAGGTGGGGGTTGCGAGTTGACAATGGCTTGTCATATGAGAATCGCTTCTGAAACGGCTCGTTTCGGTCAGCCAGAGGTGAACTTAGGATTGATCCCTGGATATGGCGGAACTCAGCGTTTGGTTCAGTTGATCGGAAAAGGAAAAGCATTAGAGTTGTTGATGACTGCCGATATGATTAAGGCCCCTGAAGCCTTATCGCTGGGTCTTGTGAACCACATGGTTCCTGCTGACGATTTGATGGCAACGTGCGAAGCAATGGCAAAGAAGATTATGACAAAGGCGCCTATCGCGGTTGCCAAAGTTATTGCTTCAGTAAACGCCTATTTCGAAGATGGCGTAAACGGACTGGAGTACGAAATAGACCAATTTGGTGAATGCTGTACTACGGAAGATTTTGTTGAGGGCGGCACCGCTTTTATGGAGAAGCGAGTAGCCAATTTCCAAGGGAAATAACTACGAGAAGTAGACGATAATATTGGCAACAAGCAACAGGGCCGCTAATGCGATCATAATGCTATTGCGAATCCGTTCGCGTTTTTTATGCTTATGATAGTGATCCAAATCCTTTGGTAGTCTACAAGACGATATAATCCGCTAATCTATGCAATTATGACGGATTCAGTGGATGACAAACGTGAGTTATCCACGGTAACAAACAGTTTAAATGTCTGAAATGTTGCCAAACGACATTCCTTTCTTTCGAATTCCCTCAATTGTTAATTGAAGACTCCCAAGTACATTCTCTTTCGCTTTTTGCGAATCATGCATCACGATGATGCTTCCAGCCTTAACGTTATCCAATACGTTGGAAACTACGTCTTTGGCGGAATTACTGGCATCAAAATCTCCGGCCAATACATCCCACATAATTACTTTGTGATTTGAAATCATGCCCATTAATCCCGGCCAAATTCGTCCATAAGGTGGACGAAAAACGCTGGATCCAGAAACCTTTTCTCCTCGCTCCACATTTTCGATAAACGCCTCTTCATCAACCTTCCACCCATCCAAATGGGCATAGCCATGATTCGCAACTTCGTGGCCTTCGGATCGAATTCGATAAAGAATTTCTGGGTGCTTTTCTGCATTCTCACCCAAAACGAAAAACGTTGCAGTAACGCTTTCCTCGGCCAGAATATCAAGAATTGCAGTTGTCACTTCTGGGTCTGGACCATCATCAAAAGTCAAGTAAACCTTATCCGTATTCGCATTAAAAATGGCTTTCGACAACAATTTCCGATACAGGTATGGCGGCTTTTTCAGATACATCAGTTTTCCAAAAATACCTTTCCCAACTCTTTAAATCGCAGTTCCTCTTCGTGAAGTTCGTTCATTAGTTTGTGACCTTTGGCCTCCAAAAACAACAACTCTACTTGTGATAGTATGGCCTCCAATTCATTTTGAACAACGCGTTGAATTCTTGAATCCAGTTTGGTGATTACTTCCAGTTGATCCAGTTTTAGGCCAAGCAGTTGCTTCAGCAAAACAACGCCATTCTCCGTTGATTCAGCATCCAAATAGAGTCCTGCAATTTCACTACCCAATTCGTCAATTGGGTGGTCTTCAATGGAAATGGCCGTTACAGAATAATCATTCAACTCAACCGCTCGAGCCGTGTCTCCAATAGCCAGCAATGCTTTACAGGTTTCCAATATTTCACTTCGGTATGAGTATACCAATCGTATGGCCTCTTCATCATACACTTTGGATGTTTCATTGAAGGCACCAAGTTGACATTTGGTTTGTAAAAAATCGGTATTTGAATTTGCATCGAGAATATCCACATCGTTGGATCCAACCTCAGTCCCAAGTTCGTAAATCATCCCAGTTCGTTGGAGGTACTTGCCTAAACCGAGCCTTGCCGAATATCCACATGAAGAAGCAAAAGCAATTGGCCGATGAGGGAAATTAGAACCGATGATATCAACTACCGCAAGGTCTGCTTTCAATGAATATGATCGATTTAGATTCCAGAAAAGCGTATCGTTCTTCATCGGAAACATAAGATCAGTGGATGGCAGCTTATCTTTCATCGCGTAAGAACCTTGATATCTTGTTGAATCATGGTCGCTGACCACAAAGGCAAGCAATTCATCAATTGTAATCTGTGATTGAGTTTCTTCTACGACAGGCAAGTACAATAATCGACTACCTCGATAATGTTTTTGATCCACGGAAAACTGAATTGGCTGAGCTTCAAACTGTGCCTTTCGCATTTGATCCAGGTACCAATCTGTGTTGAGTAAACTGAGGTTTACAACGCGCACGTCACGCCTCACGCCCTCCACATGTTGCAAGTACCAAAGTGGATAGGTGTCATTGTCGCCCTGAGTAAATAGAATTGCCTGCTCGGGGCAACTATTCAAGTAATTGAATGCGGACTCTCGGACAATATTACGATCGGATTTGTTGTGGAGATCCCAACCATTTGCTAGCATTAATAGGGGTGCACACAGGCTCAGACAAAACCCGATAACCAAACCAGTTTTGGGTAAATACGCTTTCAGTCTTTCAATTAAAAACGATGCGCCAATACCTATCCAAATCGTAAAGCTTAAAAATGCCCCGAGATAAGCATAGTCGCGCTCCCTTGCTTGAAACGGTGTCTGATTCAGGTAGAGAACCAAGGCGATTCCGGTCATAGCGAAGAGTGCCAATACAGCATAAGAACCTCGACCATCTTTGGAAAAATGAGCGAAAATTCCAATCAATCCCAGAATCAATGGAATGCCGTAAAACGGTGCGCGCGTCCTAGGGTCAGCTTGGCTCAATTTAACAGTTGAAGAATCAACCCCTCGTGGCTTATCGATAAAGTCAATTCCGGTAATCCAATTTCCGTTGATTGGCCCGCCTTCCCCTTGAAAATTGTTCTGTCGGCCAGAGAAATTCCATAGCATGTATCGGAAGAACATGTGGCCCAATTGATATCGGGCAAAGAATTGCATGTTTTGGGCGAACGTTGGCGGCCCATTTAAACTGTCAGGAATATTGGCCCAACGTTCGTATGCACGAACGTGTTGAGGACGCGAGCTGTACATCCTCGGGAAAAACACGGAATGTTCCGGGTCATAAACTGCCTCGCCCATTCTGTTTTCAGATACGGTGAGATAGCCCTCATCCTGAAACCCTAAAGCCTCAGGGTCTCCATTCTCAAAAACGGGTTTGCCGTCTTCAATTAGAATTTTGGCGGTGTATTGAGAGCCATAAACAAGAGGTGCCTGACCAAACTGGTCTCTTGCCAAATAGGCACGTAAAGAGTGACTGTCGTCAGGTGCGCCTTCGTTCATTGGCGTGCCTGCGCTGGCTCTTAAAACGGCAACGGTATAAGTACCCGAACCAAGCATTATAAAGAAAATAGATAGAGCCAAGAGTTGCAGTATGTGCCTTTTACGAAACCAATAACTCAACCCAAGAAACCCTGCCAAAAGCGCCAAGTAAACAATCAAAACTCCACTGAAAAACGGCCAATCAAAATCGTTAACCAAGGCGGTTTCCAGCGCTTCCGAAAGAATCATTGGGGCAGGAATCACGAAGTACTCGATGGCCACGGTTGCCAACAGTCCAAGGCCAGTAATCGCCACGTTCCAAAATGGTTTGTCTGCTTTAAAGAATAGAATTAGAGCAACGGCTGGCAGCGTGAGCAAGCCTAAGAGATGCACACCAACTGCACTTCCGACTAAAAATGAAATAAGCAACAGATATCTGAAGCGAGCAGACGACTCTGTCTCAATAAACTTGAGTGCCGACCAAAAGATCAACACCACAAACAAGTTGGACATGTTGTAGACTTCGGCCTCGGTTGCCGAAGTCCAGAATGAGTCGGAAAAGGCAAAAGCCAACGCTCCGATTATTCCTCCTGAAAGAATTACTGTTCGATCAATTGACCAGCGATTGATCAATTTCATTATCACGGAACACAACACTCCAACTGTCGCAGATGAACTTACAATGGCAACAGAGGTAACGGCAAAGGCAACCTGAGAGGCTTCTGTTGTGAATAGCGTGAATATTCGAGCAATGAGCAAATAAAGTGGCGCTCCAGGTGCATGCGGCACTTGCAGCAAGGCCGCTGCGGCAATGAACTCTCCACAATCCCAAAAAGCAACGGTGCTTTCTGCTGTTATCCAATAAACAATTAGGCTAATTAAAAACACAAAAAACCCAGCCAAGGTTGTGTCTTTCCAAGGCTGGGTTTTCAAAGTCATTGCTGATGATTCTTATTGCAATGTCGCCAATGGCGAATCGTAATAGGTGTCTCTAATTTCGAGGAATAAAGCGTCCATTTTCTCGAAATGTTCAATTCTTAGTTGATCCGTTTCAGGGCTTGAACTGTTTGCCTCACCCGATTGTGGAGAAGTTTCAGGATTATTCAATCGTGCAACCAACGACAGTTTTTGAAGCACGGACATAGCGATTCGAGGTTCGGAATCCAGCATTTTGACTTGCTTATTGTCAAACTTGGCGTAGTACCGAATCTGACTTGCAGATAAATCTGCGAGTTTGTTTGCGATATCAATTCCTTTCTCATGCTCACCCAACTCTATGTAGGCTTCAACTGCTCCAATCATGCTAAAGTTGAATGGAATAGACTCGTGTGGAATTGCCTCGATGCAACGATCTAATGTTGCTAACGCTTCCTCCTTCTTGTTCTCCACAATTAACTGCTTAGCTAATCGACCGAACATGCTACGGTAATTCAGGCTCATCCTTTCGGTTTCCGTGCCGTGATAAACATCCGGCATATGCATGTTGCCCCACTCAAATTCGTTGACCATGTGCTCATACATCGCATCGGTGTAAATCTCACCTGTCTGTCCGTCTGAGCTATTTGCTAAAACAGGCACAACCCGATAAGCCAAGCCCTCCACTCTGAAGTATTTCTGCAATCCTAGGTAGTTGTCACCTCCGACAGTTACTGCAAAGTAGATTGGTCGCTCCCAATTGTTGTTGGCTAGAATATCAAGAACAGCTAAGTGATTTCTGGTGATTGAAGATCCCTTCAAACTCCACTTCATCTCCTTAACAATTCTATGCGCGTTTTCCGGTTTCACCGTTCCACTTTCAATAACTCTAGCCGAGTCGATGGTCAATTTCACATTCTTGGTTGGAATGTAATTGTAGTTGCCAACCGTGGTTTGAAGTGTGAAGTCTTTTCCATCCTCACCTACAAACTTCATGATATCCTTCAACTCGGAGTGCCCTGGTATTCCTCGATCTACGATTGGAACCTGTAGTCGTTTATCTCCTCGTAACTGATCCTCACTAAAGCTCAATGGAACTGCTTCCGCATCGTACGCCTTTCTTCTCAATTGATTGATGTACCAATTGGTGTTGAAAAGGCTCAGGTTTACAACCCGAATGTCGGTTCGTACTCCTTCAACCTCTTGTGCATACCACAAAGGGAATGTGTCATTATCACCATTCGTGAAAATGATGGCGTTTGGTGCACATGTCTTCAAATAATTGACCGCGATATCACGGGCAGCATATCGGTTGCTACGATCATGATCATCCCAGCCTTCTTTGGCCATTAATGTCGGTACTGCCAAAAGGCAAACAATTGAGGCAATTGCCCCAGCTAATGTTGGTGGTACTTTCTTATTGAGCAAATCGTAAAGCCAAAGAACACCAAGGCCAATCCAAATACTGAATGCATAGAACGAGCCTACATAGGCATAATCTCGCTCACGAGGCTGAATTGGATATTGATTCAAATAGACGGAAATAGCCAAGCCGGTCATCACGAATAGCAAACCAACGATAATACCTTGATTCCTGTTTTTCATGAACTGGAAAGTCATTCCCAAAAGCCCTAATAACAGAGGTAAAAGGAAGAATGTATTCCTCGCTTTATTTCCAGACAAATCGATTGGAAGATCACTTTGCGGCCCGAGTCTCATCTCGTCCAAAGGTGTTATGCCTGATATCCAGTTGCCTTTGGTTAACTCCCCGTGACCTTGGACATCGTTCTGCCTACCTGCAAAATTCCACATGAAGTATCGCCAGTACATGTGGCCTAGCTGATACTCCCAGAAGAACTTGAAATTCTGAGCAGGGGTCGGTTTTCGATCGCCACCTTTTGCCCCAGACCAATTTTTGTACTCCTTAATATGATGTGCTTGATTACTGTACATCCTTGGAAACAGACCACTCAGCTTCTTATCATAAATAGGAATGCGCTTGTGATCGGAAATTTTGTAATCCTCTTCGGCAGGATAGTACACAGCTCTACCTTCTTCGGTAGCTGTCATCTGGGCATTAAAATATTGCCCATGACCTAATGGTCGATCACCATATTGTTCACGGTTCAAATAACTGTGTAGAGCGAAAATATGCTCTGGATTACTCTCGTCCATTGGTGGGTTAGCCAATGATCGAATTACGGTTACTGTGTATGCCGAGTAACCTATCATCAACATTGTAAAGCAAAGAATAGCTGTGTTTGCTACTGCCCAACCTTTCTTTTTAGTAAAGAATAACCCACCGGCAATCAATCCAATCATTACCAGAAAGTAGGCCACCACACCAGTGTTGAACGGCATTCCCATTCCATTTACAAACAGCAACTCAAAGCTGCTGGCCATGGCTATTACTTTAGGAATAACGCCATATTGGGTTGCTACCAAAATGACCAATGAAATAACAAACGTGGTCGCAATTCCTAGTAAGCTTGGTTTGAACTTTCTGAAATAGACCACAAACGTCATGGCCGGAATTGTCAAGAGGTTCAAGAGGTGAACTCCAATACTCAATCCCATGAAGAGGGCAATTAGAATAATCCAACGGTCGGCATGTTTTTCATCTGCAACCTGATCCCATTTTAATATGGTCCAGAAAACCAAGGCGGTAAAAAAGGATGACATGGCGTAAACCTCACCTTCAACGGCCGAGAACCAGAATGAGTCTGAAAATGTGTAGGCCAAACCACCTACAGCGCCAGCACCCATTATGGCTATGGTTTTACCCATGTCCAAGGTTTTGTCTTCCATGGTTAGAAGTTTTCTCGCGAAATGGGTAATCGACCAGAACAAAAACAAAATGGTAAATGCGCTGCAAAGTGCCGACATTATGTTGACCCATTTTGCAACTTCGGTCACATCATCTCCAGCTAAAAGGGAGAAAACCCGCGCTATCATTTGAAAAGTTGGTGCACCGGGCTCGTGCCCGACCATCAACTTATAGGATGCTGCGATGTACTCACCACAGTCCCACCAACTAGCCGTTGGTTCAATTGTGGACGTGAATGTGAATGCGGCAATAAAAAAGATGACCCATCCGGTCACGTTGTTTATTAGTTTGAATTGCTTCATTTGCTTGCGTGGTAAGGGTTGCCGAAATTAGAAATTTAAAGTGTCCATAGAATTCGGATGTCTTTTTTGATGTTAAAATCTGTGCTTATTTATTATCAAAAAATATATCTTTGCCGCCCGATTGACCCATGGTGTAACTGGCAACACGTCTGTTTTTGGTACAGAAGAGTCTAGGTTCGAGCCCTAGTGGGTCAACTCTCAAAAAGCACTTTCCTAACGGAAGTGCTTTTTTTGTGCCTGTAAAAACCAGATTTGGAGACAATTTCATGGCATACAACACGAATTCCTTTTTGGATAGTTGCCTGATGAGTTGTTACCTTAACATTTCTTAACCAAGTACGTAGGAGGCTGACCAGATGCCAATTTTCCGATTAACAATTCTTACCCTTTTCATTTTGGGCTGCTCTTTGAGCGCGAACAATCCCGTGTATGGACAAAATGTAGACAGCTTGAGAGATGTTCTTGCTCATTCTGAAGACCCGTATGTACAGGCTGAGCTAAACTTAGAAATAGGCGAAATCCTTTTTAGAAAAAAGGATAGCACAGCAATCGACTTTCTTCGTAAAGCATCCATGCTGTCTTCTCAAGAGCGAGAGCCCGCTCTTGAAATGAAGGCCCATTACTTTTTGTTTAAATACCTGAAGAGGGAAGGGCGCTTTGATGAAGCTATTGATGAGATTGACAAAGCAATAACCCAAGCTCAGGTCTTTAAAGACCGAAAGGAGGAAGGTCAATACATCTTTCAAAAAGCCCGGGCTTTAAGAAAACATGGACTGGCGGAAAAGTCTGTTACTCATTATGAGGCCAGCATTGAATTATTTACAGAATTGAACGATTCCGCGCAACTAGCTAGGTCGCTAATTGGGTTAGGCATTTCTTATAAGATCATGGCCCAATACTACAAGGCCCTTGAATATTATGAGCGTGCCCTGGAGATAAATACGTTGATGAAGGACTCGCTTAGGATGGCCTACGGCCTGAATAACATTGGTAATGTCCTTAAGAACAAAGGCGATCTAGATTCTGCTCACGTTAATTATTTGAAAGCCCTACATGTGTTTGAAAGAATGAAGGACACGGCTATGGCTACAAATTCGCTCAACAACATTGGGCTGATAATGAAGAAGTTAGGAAATGATGACAAGGCTCTAGAGTATTATTTCAGAGTTTTGAGATTAAGAGAATTAACAGGTGACCGATTAGGTCAATCATCTATTTGGAACAACATAGCCCTTGTTCATAGAGACAACAAGGCAATGGACTCTGCATACTATTATATGACCAAGGTTCTGAATCAAGCCATTGCGTTGGACCTCAAAGACAGACAGGCATTAGCTCATCACAATTTGGGCAATTTTGAGTTTGAAGAAGGTAGTCCAGATAGTGCGCTTTCACATCTTACGAAAGCCTTAAACATTAGAACAGAATTAGATGAAAAGTGGGGTATGACATCCACCTTATCTGCCCTTGGCAGGCTATATCTGGACCAAGGGAAAAATGCCGATGCGCTGCGTGTTCTAGAGCAATCTTTAAAGTTTTCTAAAGAAATAGAGACGCCAGATCAAACAATTGATGCGCTGAAAAAACTGGGTGAGATTTATGCCATTAACGGTGACTACAAAAAGGCATATGCGGCCGTTTTGGAGATGGAGGTAATCAATGATACGATGATGACCCAACAACGGCATTCGTCTATCAATGAAATGACTGCCAAATATGAGCATGAAAAAAAGCAACAGGAGATTGAACTACTGAATAAGGAAAACGAAGTTCAAGCTTTAAGAATTGATCGGGAAAAAACACTGAGACGCCTTTTGGTTGTTGTTGTTCTGTTGGTTCTGGTTCTCGTGTTTGTACTCTGGAATAGGGCTCGCAGTCTAAGAACGGTAAACTCGAGCTTAGAAGAACAGAAAGCTACGTTAGAAAAGAATCATCACGAAAAGGAGGTTCTGTTAAAAGAGATTCATCACCGAGTAAAAAATAACCTACAAATCATTTCGAGCCTGCTCAGCATGCATGCTCGAGAGGTTAAAGATGAGCGGATAGCAGGTGCTTTGAAAGAAGGGAAAAACCGTGTTAAGAGCATGGCCCTGATTCATCAAATGTTTTACCAAGACACAGAAGGGCTTACTGAAATTGGCCTTCACTCTTACGCGAAAGAACTTTGCCAAAGTATTCTAAGCAGTTATGCTGTTAACAAAGACAGCATCAGTCTGGAGTTTGACCTAAATACGGTCACAATTAATATTGATGATGGAATACTGCTTGGGTTGATTATAAACGAATTGGTGAGCAACTCTGTTAAATATGGATTTCCGGATAATCGTAAAGGAGTAATCAGTGTGACACTTGACCAACAAGGCGAATCCTTGCATTTAACAGTCTCAGATGATGGTATTGGGAAAAATAATGTTCACGGCCCGGAGAGTACTAATTTCGGACTTAAGCTTGTAAATTCATTTATCAAAAAACTAAAAGGAACGATGACTGTGGACACGTCAAACGGCTATAAAACTGCTATCATTATCCCACATCAAAACGTAGTTTAAGCTAACGGCAATTAAAAATTCTAATAATGAAGAAGGTATTGATAGTTGAAGATGCGGTAATAATTGCTGAAGACCTTGCTGCCTCGGTTGAAGAACTAGGATATGAAATGGTCGGAATTGCGGACAATGCCCCCGAAGCCTATGAAATTATTGAGCGAAAAAGACCAGACGTTGCCTTGCTCGACATTAATCTAGGAACAGAAATAGATGGCCTTGACATTGCCAAAAAATTGAATGAGGAGTATCAATTGCCATTCATCTTCATTACGGCTTTCAGCAGTAAGCAGACACAAGAGAAAATTGCCAGCCTTAACCCAAAAGGCTATCTGGTAAAACCATTCGAAAATGATGAGCTTGAAGCTGCACTCAAAAAGGCTCTAGAATAACTAATCTACGGTCAACCGTTTTTTCCCGATAAACGACCTAACTGACTTTAATCAGTTCGCGTAAGCTAGGTCATGTCAAAAGTCGCCATCATATTCTCGATTGCGTTTTGCATCAGCCTTTCAGCTTTTGCAGATGAGTACCCTTCACTTTTTAAAAGAATGTCTATAGAGCCAATAAAGGTTCAGGAGGCAACCTTCCAAGCCATTAACGAGACCACGCTTAATATAGAACCAGATAAGGGGCTGTATGACCCGTTTGATTTTGTAAACATGGATATACGTAAAAGCAAGTTTAGAGTATGCTGTATTGGTGCTGGTTACGGCATCAAATACCGATTTTAAAACCGCATAAACAGACTTTGACAAATCATATGAAAAAACAAGCCCGATCAGAAAATTCTGATCGGGCTTTTCTCTGCCTTTTTTTATTTGATAAACCTTCAGAGATCGAATGGAACTGTCTCGTTGGGTTAAAAATTGAAGCTATACTTGACTCTGAACTGCATGCCCGGCTTATACGAAGTAAAGACCTGATCATCTGCCTCAAACGACCTGTAAACCATTGTTCTCTCCTGGTCGAGAAGGTTATTCACACCAATCGTAATTCTGGAGCCTTTATTCTTTCCCAAGTCAACGTAGGCGTTCAAGTTCAGACTATGATATGAAAGCGTATACACATCTGGCACCCGACCAGATCCAATTATAGAAAGCTGATCACCCTGGACATTGTAGTTTAAGGAAAGGTTTGCCCGACCTGCAATTTCGTAGGATATACTTGCATTAATCGCATAAGGTGACTGACCTGACATCAACCTGAATTTGTCTACTTCTTCGGTTGATCTTGCATTGCGTTGCCGAAGGTCCAATTCGCTATCCCCATCATTGTTGATAATTACGGTAGACATGTCTACCATACTTTTAACCAGTGTGAGGTTTGCCGTAAAAAAGAAACCTTGAAGGAACTTTGAAGAAGTGTGCTGACGCAGCCCCTTTCTCACCTCCAACTCCCCTCCAAACAGATGTGCTTTCCCTGAATTTCGTGGCTTTAAATTATCCGGCTGAAGGTCAAATGAAACCAGCTCAATATGGCCGTCAAAGTGCTTGTAAAACCCAGATACAGAGACCATATCCTTGCCTCCCATGAAGAATTCATATCGAAGATCCGCGTTGTCAATATTCACTTGTTGTAGGTCGATATTTCCAATAAACGTTCGTTTGGTTATCGGATCATAGATTTCGGCTATGGACTTTTCCTTGAAGGATGGTCTAGCAACTGTTCTACCGTAACCAACCCTAACATTCATTTTATCGGTTGCCTTAATGACCATGTTAACAGCTGGAAGAATGTTGAACTTATTCAGTGTATTTTCATTTATGTAGCGTTGTGAGCCATCTGAGTTTTGACCATTATAAAACATCATTGCCTGCTCTATTCTAACCCCATAGCTTAGGTTTAATCGGTCAGTAATCTTTTGTTCCGCCATTACATATGCACTGGCTACATTCTGCTTTGCGTCATACTGATTAGCCAATTGGAAGTTGCCAATGGTATAGGTACCATCTCTGTAGTTAGACGATTCCGGATCGGCAGACCATATGTTGCCATCCTGCAAAAACCAATCGGGATCCAAGCTAATGTCGCTAAGGTTATTAGGTCGATGTTTGAAAGAGTGCACCGCAAATGTTCGTGATTTGAACGTGTTGATCACCCCCGTCTTAATCGAAATATTCTTGTGCACAGGGATTCTTAGATCCACCTTGAACGATTCATTAAACTCATTTAAGTTTCTCCAAAACCGGTCGATGCCGGCACCATTTCCGGTGGTTAACGCGGTATCTCCGTCCGTAATTGAAATCCGAGTTTCTCTGAAATCTGGGTCGTATACACGGGAATATGAGAACGAGTTGGCCCATTTAACATCAATGGTTTTCACTCGATGCTCTCCGCTAAGTTGAACCGTTCCTAAGCTCCGCTGGGTGTACGTCAGAACGTTTTCTGAAAGGGTTGCCTGATTTTGCTCCACATCCTTACTTGTCCGTTGAGCAGCAACCGATTCACCACTTTGATTATAAAGCGCCATGGCCGTGATTGTGCTGTTCTTTCTTTTGAACGAAAGTGAGCCCAATGCATTCCAGGTTACTATGTTCTTGCCTAAATCCCCAATTCGTAGACGTTGCTTTTCAAGTTCGGTGACATTTGGGTCCGTGCTACGGAGATAATCGTTTGACTGAAATCCTTTATAGAAGGTGCTGGTATTGTTGTAATTCAAAACCACATTATACCCGATTGTGAGCCCATTTTCTTTGTCCACTTTATTTCCATGATTAAATGAGAATGAGGTATTAAGGAAAGCAAACCGCTTTTTGGCTGCCAATTCAGAATTGAAACTCCTCGTTACGCTTTCCAACTCACCATCCAAGATGGACTCATCAGGAATTTCAGTCTCACCAGATAGTGGCATTGCCCGAGACCCATCGTCAAAACCAAAGGCATCAAACTTTCCAGGCGCATACAGAATAAAATCGGGATTGAAGTTCATCCCAGGAACATAAGAGAACCCCAGACTCAATTGGGTCGACTTTACGCTTGGAAACTTCTTGGTGACCACATTTACCAATCCCCCAGCAAAATCTCCGTTCAACTCTGGCGAAAAGGATTTGTAAACATTTACGTTTTCTAATACCGCAGTTGGAAATATGTCAATCTGAACCGAGTTGATATCCGGATCTAAACCAGGAAGCACCATTCCGTTCAGCAACGACTTGGTATATCTGTCTCCTAAGCCTCGCACGTAGACGTACTTTCCGTCCTGCACCGTTACGCCAGTTACTCGTTTAATGGCTCCTCCTAGATCAGAATCTCCTGCCTTTTTAAAGCTTTGGGCTGAGAGTCCGTCAGTAACCACCGAGGCATTTTTCATTGCGATCAACGCTCCTGCTTCTGAGCTTTCCTTGGCTTTAGCTGAAACGGTAACCATTTCTACTTCCTGAGAGGCAATTTTCAACTCCGCTTCTAGGCGGGTTACTTGCCCGGTTTTTACCACAACACCAGGGTAGGTGATGCTTTCATACGATATGAAAGAAACGACCACCTCATAGGTACCTGCCGGCACAGACAAACTGAAATTCCCATCAAAATCTGTGGTAACTCCAACACCTGACAATGCCGGAATTGAAACGGTTGCTCCAATCATTGGCCCACCAAACTGGCCATCACTTACAGTTCCTCTTATAGTGCCTTTGCCATCTGCAGAGGCCGTTGACCCCACCAAGAGTAATAGAGCAATGCGTAATAAATGTTTCATCTTAATTTATTGATCAATAATCTCTTAAAAACGGAAACGCCCACTGCATCCACAGCGGGTTTCCAGAAATGCTGTTTGAGTTTAGAATCATAGTTCTCCACGAAGTCCGGCTGCCGTCCAAGCAAAGGTTCCCACTACATCTACCGAGCCTCCCGTTCCAGAAGTGATCGCTGCACCTGCAGCCGCTTGATCAGCAGGTAGAACAGTGCAATCCGTTGCTGGATTACCACCATCATCAGAAGCAGTGTAGACTTCCACGCTTGCAAAAGATGTGTTGTTAAAAGAGAGCGTTGCCGGGTTGCTTATGAGATGAGATAAAGCATCCTCCTTTTCATCTGCACAGGCGTTCTGATAACTGGCCCGAATTTTAACCGCTTTACCTCCAACCGAAGTGTAGTCAAAGCTCACGTTGGTAATCGTCCCTTGGGCTTTACTCTTGAAATCTGCCGCTGAACCATCCGATGTTCCGTCAGACTTGCATAGCCCGTTCATCAATGTGAATAGACCAGCTGTATTTGTCGAACCTTCTGGTCCATCCACTTCCAGCCCTTCATCTGTCCCTATTCCATCGCCATGTATTACAGCAAACGTGTTGATCGTTCCTGCATAATTCTGGTCAAGATCGATTCCATCATCACCTTGATAGAATACGAGCGCATTGGTGATATCCACCGTTCCACCAAAGCATTCGATCCCATCATCCAGTGTAGCATAGATTTCGATGTTGCTGATGCTTGTTCCGGATCCTACACCTCCCAGCGTCAGGCCGTTCAATTCGTTTCCTTCACCTATGGTAATTCCTCCATGGCGGATGGACACATAATTCAATACTCCTGAATTATCTGCAGCATTCGACCCTCCGTAAACACCATATCCAAGGTTGGCTGGAATCCCTTCAATATTGCCCTCAACGTCACCATTCTCCGTACTGACATGCGCTTTGCCTAATAAGACAATTCCTCCCCATTTTTCATTATCGGTTTTGGTAAGGTTCGACCCCACTTTTTCGCCAAGTGCAATATTGTCCAATTCAGATGTGAAAATTATTGGGTTGTCCGCTGTTCCTTCGGCCATCAACTTACCGCCCTTGGCCACAACCAGTGCAGAGGCATTCGTTTCTGTTCCTTGATTTCCTTTTATAATCGTGCCCGCTTCAATTGTCAGCATAACCCCACTTGGCACAACAACCCTTCCTTGTAGGAAGTAAATTTTATCATTTGTCCATGTTTCGCTGGCCGTAAGCTCGCCAGACTTTGTAGCGTCATCGTATTTGCATGTGCCATCATCTTCGTCTGCATCAGCGTTATAATTCAATGCTGTTGGGTCAGTACAACCCGACTCTTTTTTGCAGGACGTCAATCCTCCTATTACCGCCAACCCTATGGCAGCTCCTAAAATCATGTTGATCTCTTTTATTTTCATCTTTTCTGTTTTATTTTATTTCGATGGCAAACCAACGAACGGCATGTTACTTTCATCTTAATTTGAGTTTACCCTTACATCAATTCTCACCTTAGAATTCTTAACCCGCGATATGCAGGCTTAACAGAAAATTAGCCTAGCGATAATGACTGGGTTAAATAGGAGGCAAATCTTTGCTTCCGAAATGGAAGCAAAAGAGATAAACGTATTGGTAGCGGACGATGAAGATGATGTTCTTCAATTTGTCAGCTACAATCTGCGAAAAGAAGGAATTAAAGTGCACACGGCAACAGATGGCAACATGTGCCTAAAAATGGCCGAACAAGTTCATCCAGACCTCATATTACTTGACGTTATGATGCCCAACATGGATGGCATTGAAGTTTGCCAGAGGCTACGGGAAAAGCCTCAATTCGCCAACACCCTTATTGCTTTGCTTACAGCAAGGAATGAGGATTACTCGCAATTGGCCGGGTTTGATGCTGGGGCTGACGAGTATATGACGAAGCCGATTCGTCCAAGAATTTTGATGGCTCGGATAAACGCACTCTTAAAAAGAAAAGGTGCTCTTAGGCAAGATGATAGTGGTGCAGTATTGGAGCATTTTGGTTGCATCACTGTCGACCGTGAAAAGCATTTGATATTAAAAGGAGAGGTGGAAATAGTTTTACCCAAAAAGGAATACGAGTTGTTGCTGTTGCTTGGATCAAGAACTGGAAAGGTGTTTTCCCGAAATGAAATATATCAAGCCCTTTGGGGTCAGGATATGGTAGTAGGAGAAAGAACCATTGATGTACACATCAGAAAACTCCGCGAAAAAATTGGTGACGACTGCATTAAAACCCTAAAAGGCGTGGGCTATAAGTTCAATGAGCATTGTACATAATTGAGGCTTATTCGCCTAAAACACTTGAAAGGGATGCATGCACCGCAGGTTTGCCTCATTCCCCTTCTGCTACTACCCCTACCTAGTTTAACCTGCAGCGTTTATCCAATGCCAGCAGAGGCACAAACTATTGGGAGTAGGGCAGTTTTGACCGAAAGAATTCCAGTAACGTTAGAAGATCAATTGCTAGGAACTTTCATCGATCTGCTGACAAACCCTGAGTACGCATTCAGCTCTGAAGCAGGCACATTCGTAGACATGTTCACACTTCACTTTACCGATTTGAATACCGGACTGGCTCAGACCAACGGAAGAGACATTCGAGTATACACCAACACCAAAGGCATAAATGTTTGGTTGGGTGATGAGAATTCTGGTTCGGTAAAAATCATTGACATGACGGGAAGAACGGTTCATTCCCGAAACCTAAACTCAAACCGAACTTTAATAATAGACAACGCGGCTAGCGGAGTTTATCTAGTTGAAGTGAGCACGGCAACTGATTCAGTCAGAAAGTGAAAATTAATTAATAGATTCGTCACTCAGAGCGAAGTGAAGAGTCCATCTAACTGGGGGATTGCCACGCTACGCTCGCAATGACTAGAAAACGACAAACACCAAGACAATGAAAAACACTAAAAAGAAATACAGCAAACCAGCCGTAACCAAGGTTGCGATTGACAACGAGATAAGCATGGTGATGATGAGCTTTGGACCAGGAGGTGATCCAGGTGCAAGCATCTTCAAACTTATGAATCCTTTAAAGTGGTGGTAATAGTGTACTAAATCATAAATTAATTTTAATCTCAACGACCCCAAAAGGGTCGTTGATGCTTTTGAGCAAATATGAAAGCCCTTTTCGTTTCGCGCATTTATTTGCTTTTGGTTTCGGCCCTTATTCTACAGCTGCTTCCTCAGAATTCCTATGCTCAGAGCGAGGCTAATACACAGGTGCAATCAATAATTGATGCCTACCTAAAACAGAATACTTCAGAAGCCCGTTCGCAAAACCTAGGCGAAGTAGAATGGAAATTATCTAACTCATATTTTGACAAATCCGCTGGTCTGTCCTATGCATATGCACAGCAAACCTATAAAGGTGTTCCCCTCTTTAAGTCGATAAGTGTTTTTGCAATTAAGGATGAAAAGGTTGTGTATGGCCAGCCAAAACTGGTTGCAAATGTGTCGGCTAAAATTGGCTCGGTTACGCCTAGCTTAAATCCGAAAAGTGCGGTTGAGGCAACACTTCGGCATTTGAAATTAGACGATAGTCGACTGTCACCAATCGAAGGCTCCAAGAAAAATCATTTTCTATTTGACGCAAACGACATTTCGGCTTCCCCGATTGATGTCTATTTAACATTGGTTCCGATCAATGAGGAGCTGAAACTTTCTTGGAATATCAGCATTGAAATGAAGAATGAGCCGCATTGGTGGAACGTTCGAATCGATGCTCAATCCGGGGAGTTTTTGGAGAAGAATGATTTCACTGTTGAATGCGATTTTTCGCAAGGCCAATTCCATAATCATTCTACTTCTGAAGAGGCAGCCTGCACCGCAGATTTGACTCATTTCCCTTCTTCTCCTGCCCCACCTAGTTTAACCTACAACGTTTATCCAATGCCGGTAGAGGCACCAACTTTTGGGAGCAGAACTCTTTTGTCGGACCCAGCGGATTACACATCATCGCCTTTTGGGTGGCACGATATGGACGGTGTTTCTGGTGCAGAATACACCATTGCTAGAGGGAATAACATTTACACATACGAAGATGCGGATAATGACAATATTCCGGGCTATTCTCCGGATGGAGGCGCTTCATTGAACTTCGACTTTACGATTACTCCTGATGTATCCCCCATTGTGAATCAGGATGCTGCGCTCACAAATATGTTTGTTCAAACCAATGTTGTTCATGACATTCTTTATCACCTTGGTTTTGATGAAGCCGCGGGCAATTTTCAAAAAAACAATTACGGAAATGGCGGAGCAGAAAATGATGTAATTCTGGGAGAAGGATTTGATGGAAGTGGTATGAATAATGCCAATTTCAGTACACCACCCGATGGGTCGTCACCAAGAATGCAGATGTATTTGTGGAATAAGGTGCCACCAGGATGCACCAGTTTAGACATTACGAGCGCACCATACACAGGCCCAATGTCCGTTGGAACTGCGGAGTTTACCGCGTCAGGATCCGTGACGGCTGATTTGATATTGGCGGACGATGGAATCGGAACCACCTCAGATGCCTGTTCTGCGATTATAAATAACGTAACAGGCAAGATTGCCGTCATCGATAGAGGTACATGTTCTTTTGTTAGCAAGACACAAAGTGCGGAAACTGCAGGAGCGGTTTGCGTGATTATCGTCAACGACCAGATTGGGCCAGCGCACAACATGTCTGGAGGTCCCATTGTTGGAATACCATGTCTTTCGGTTTCTCAAGCCGATGGAGATATTCTTAAATCTGCGTTATTGGCTGGAAATGTTCAGGGCTCCTTGGTAGCCTGTGCTTCTGACACTTTCGATTGCAATTTTGACAATGGCATCCTTGTGCACGAATTCGGTCATGGTGTTTCAAACCGGCTAACGGGAGGGCCATCGCAGGCATCCTGTCTTACCAATGTAGAGCAGGCTAGTGAAGGTTGGAGCGATTGGTTGGCCCTTATGCTGACAATTGAACCTGGAGATTTGGGAACCGATTCTCGGGGAGTGGGGAGTTACGTATTGAATCAATTGAGCACCGGTGGCGGTATCCGCAGGTTCCCCTATTCCACCGATATGGCAGTGAACCCGCAGACTTATGGTGATTTGGCAACTAGTGTAGGTCTCCACGATAAAGGCGAAATATGGTGTGATGCCATCTGGGACATGTCTTGGTTGCTGATGGATCAATTTGGCATTAATAACGACCCTACTGTTGGAACCGCTGGTAATAATATTGCGATTCAGTTGGTGCTTACTGGAATGAAATTGCAGCCCTGCTCACCTGGGTTTATCGATTCGCGAGACGGGATTCTTGCTGCCGATATCCTTCTGTACAGTGGTGCCCATCAAGCTTTAATTTGGCAGGCATTTGCCAGAAGAGGCATGGGATGTGGCGCCAGTCAGGGCAATGCAGGTGCCGTTGGAGATGAGACCGAAGCATTTGACGAACCGGATCTCTATTTTCTGGATAGCGATGAAGATGGTTTTGGCGACTTGGCTAATACACAGGTTGCCTGTTCTCAACCAACTGGGTATGTGACAAATTCGGAGGATTGCGATGATGACGATGACCAACTCGGTTCGTGCATTGTGTGGACTGGAGCTACAGATTCGGCTTGGAACGTAGCTACAAACTGGTCAGGAAATGTAGTTCCGTTGATGGCAGATAATGTGCGTATTTCTTCAGAGCCAACGAATCAACCTCACATAACTTCTGAACCAGCAAGCCCTGCGGAATGCGCTGCCCTCATCATCCAAAGCGGAGCAACACTTACTATCAATTCCGGAAAAGCGCTTACAGTTTCTGGAAACACCGAAAACGAAGGGACAATATTGATAGAAGCAGATGCATCCGGCATTGGTTCATTCATCGATAATGGAACCATTAGCGGAGCAGGAAGCTTTCAGATGGAGCAGTATATAGTCGGAAGCGGAGGAGCAAGCCCAGATGGCGTTTTCTCATACGTTAGTAGTCCCATTACAAATGCTACAAGTAGCGTATATAATGCGGGTGGTGATGATAGAATGTGGAGTGCCAACGAATCGACCCAAGCCTATGATGAGATTACCGCTGACGGAGTTTCTATGTCTGTTGGACAAGGCTACGTTGTGCGAATAGGTGCAACCAATACCGTAACGTTTGATGGCTCCAACTACAACACCGCAATTCCGTCAAACGCTAGTCTTACTAGAACAGGTGTATCGGAAATCAACAGAGGCTACAACTTAATGGGTAATCCATACCCTAGCAGTGTTGATTGGGAAACGGCAACTCGAACAAACTTAGAATCCACTGTGTGGTACAGAACCAAGAATGGAAGTACTATGCTTGTGGATACCTACAACGCTACCACCGATTTAGGAACCAATAACAATGGAGGAGGAGCCGTGACCAGTCACATTCCGCCAACCCAAGCTTTTTGGGTTCGGGTTGATGCCGATGGCAACACCGGAACGTTGGGATTCACCAATTCAGATAGAAGCCACCAAGAAAGTGCCCTACTAAGAATAGCCACGCCAATGGGCTTGATAAGGCTCTCTATTTCTCACGGTGGTATAAGTGACGAGCATATTATTCTTTTTGATGACGAAGCAAGTGAAACGTATGATGATTATGATTCTGGAAAACTCTTCGCAGGAACACAGCCTTATTTATACAGCACGGTGGAGGGTGAGCACCTAACCATGAACGGTGTAAATAACCCAATAGCTACTCCGTTTATCTACTTGACATACGTAGCGCCAACTTCTGGTGAATATTCAATAAATAGATTGGAAATAACCACAGACGGTATTCCAGTAACACTTGAAGATCATCTACTTGGAACATTCACAGACCTTCAAACAAATCCAGCGTACATCTTTAATTCTGAAGCTGGAACGTTTGTAGACAGGTTCACACTTCACTTCACAGAGTTGATTACAGAGTTGGCTAAAACAAATGGGGAGACCATTCGGGTTTACGCCAACACAAACGGCCTTAACGTTTGGCTGGGTGATGAGAATTCTGGTTTGGTCCGAATCATCGACACGGCCGGAAGAACGGTTCATTCTCAGAACTTAAACTCTGACCGAACATTCATTGGTCATTCAATATCGGCAGGTGTTTACCTAGTTGAAGTATCAACAGCAACCGATTCATTCACACAAAAAATCACATTAAATTGATTGTCACCCAGAGCGCAGCGAAGGGTCTCTTTTTAATGCAGACCCAACTCGCAACTAGAAACCCGCAACTCAATAAATGAACAAGAAAAAGAAGAAGTACAGCAAGCCTTCAGTAACCAAGGTTACGATTGACAACGAAATAAGTATGGTTATGATGAGCTTTGGCCCAGGAGGTGATCCAGGTGCAAGCATCTTCAAACTGATGAATCCTTTAAAGTGGTGGTAGTAACCAACACTTAATTGCAAACCAAAAAAGGGCGGTCTTAAGACCGCCCTTTTTTTCGACCTTTATTTTTATAAATCCAAGGAATGGACATTGAGAAAATAGCGAGTAAAAAACGAAGTTTTGCAGCCAAACAAGTTGGCGGAGATTTGGTTTTGGTGCCGGTGAAAAATAACGTCACAGAGATGAATGAAATGTTCACGCTAAATGAAGTGGGCGCTTTTATTTGGGAAAACTTAGGCGAAGAATCTACGAGGGAAACACTCTCTCAATCAATGATTGAAGAGTTTGATATTGAACATGACGTTGCACGTACGGATTTAGACGAGTTTCTTGGCCAGCTTGAAACCATGATGAATGATTGACCTGCGGCTGTTAATAGCCGGTTTCGCTATTGACATAACTAATAAGTCCAACCATCAAGTTGAGTTGGAAGAAGGATACGAGCCTTTTTTATCGCAAGAGCTTTCATTGCCAGCATCCGTGCAGGTCAATGCGTATTCAGACATCACCGAAGAGCTTAGGCAGTTTGATTCCCCCATTTACTCAGCCGACTTTGAAGGCAACAGGCTTTGGCAAATCGCCACGACCATTGATGGCTTTCGAATTCACGTTTACAGTCCAGTAGCACCATTTGGCTTACAGCAAGTAGCAGACTTAAGCAAAGACTTCCTCGTTTGGGATGTTTATTCGAATCCGATGGAATGGCAAGGTGAAACAAAGTTGTTTCCTCTACTCTATCCTCTGGGCCCATTGGTCATGTATTACCTAACAGTCAAGTTCGATGCAGTGATGATTCACGGTTCTGGAATCTCTGACAGTGGGATTGGCAGAATATTCACAGGAGTGTCCGGTCAGGGAAAAACAACAATGGCCAAACTTTGGTTTGATGCCGGTGCCGAGGTTTTAAATGATGATCGGTTAATTGTAAGAAAAACGGAGACGGGATATCGGGTATTTAACACTCCAATGTTTTACAAAGACCAACCAAGGTCAGCCTATTTAAAATCGATTTATTCAATTCGTCATGCCAGCGCCAACAGCCTTGAACCGTGCAATAATTCTGAGGCTGTGATTTCGGTTGCTGCTAATCTCATTCAGCACGGCTATTCTCAAGACATCACCTCCCATCATTTAAACTTTTTGGATGAAATGATTCAATCCGTTTCCGTCCACAAGTTTGGGTTTGTTCCTAATGAGGATGTGGTAGAGAAAATACGAAACCAATCCAATGAAGACGCTTAGTACACTTGACAAGGATCAGGCAAAGCGTTTAAGCCGAGACTTGCTTGAGAGTGGAAAGACTATAAAGCTCAAATTGGATGGTCGAAGTATGTTTCCATCTATTCTGCCAGGAGATGTGGCCACCGTACATAAAGTAGACGCCTCAGAATTAAAGCTTGGCCAAGTTGTGGTCTTTGAAATAAGCAATAGCTGGATTGCCCATCGGATAGTCGGGCTAAAAAAAATCAACGGTCAAACGGTGATCAGAACTCAAGGTGATGCAATCACCAAACTTGATGACGACATGGGCATCGACAGTATTCTCGGTCTCGTTATTACCGTTGAAAGGAGTGGCGTATTGGTAAAGACTAACCGTTTGGCGTCATGGTTTTATGTCCGATTACGTCCGTTTCCACAGATTGCAAGCACATACGCTTGGGTTGTGCGAAAGAAACTACTTGCGCTTTTTGCTAGTCCTTAAAATCACTCTAAAGGCTTTTGCGGATAATTCAATAGGTCGGTACAAATACCAAGGAAACAACCAGCTTTTATCATCAAGATTGTAGTTTTTCCTCATGAAATCTTTTTTCGGAAACACAAAACCTAACGTATAGATGAGTTTCTCTTTCCATGAATCCAACTGGTCAATATTTTCCAGTCGTGCTTCAAGTTTTCTTTTGACGTGAACGCTGCCCTCCTCTTTTGCACCAGAAAAAAGTTGCATGAACCTCTCGTCTAATTCTTCGGTGGGTAGTTGAGGATTACGCAAATTCTGAGGTACTTGAATCACCCCCCAAAACCTAAATGTCAAGTATAATATCTGTCTAACTTCTTCTCCATAACCATACGTTGAAGCGAGTTGCTCAAAGCAAGCCCAGTCAATTTCATTCTCATTCGCTCGTATGAATTCTCTGATGTCGCAAAAGCTCAACATCTTTAGTTCATCTCCAAAAAAGTGTTTATGAAGATGAAGGCAAAGGTGCTGTAGCACCATTTCTTTGGAAAACTGGTGTATCTCAACCCCAAGGAAACGCTCTGTGTGCGTGTCATTCCATAATGCTTCTTTGGAAAGAAACATCTCCTTAGAACCATTATATAAGTGTGTATGCAGCTCAATCTTAACAGCGTTTTTTACCAACGTTTTAGGGTGCGCGTCAAAGAAATGTGTGTCCTCAACATTGGAATGTCTTGTTACTGATTCTACTTTCCAGCCCTCTAATTGCATTAGTCTGCAGACTTCTTCCAAGTCTTCATGCTTGACCAACACATCGATGTCGCTCAGGTGTCTTAAACCAATGTCTTTGTATACCAACTCTCCTAGATAAATGCCCTTTAAAGGCACTAAGGCGATTTTGTGTTTGTTAAGAACTGTACCGAGCTGGGTAAAACCCAGTTGATACAAAATGTTCTCTGCCAACACTTGGTTGTACGCATTTTCAAGGCCCTTCTTAATCTCTTTGTCGAAATCGAATCCCATCAGGCTTTTATGAAGGATAGGCGCCAAATGGGTGCCCATAGCTCTTTCGTATAAAACGTGCCAATCAACGTGGTTCGTGTCTTCAGTGATTGAAGTTGAGCGTGCCTCAGTTAAAGCACTTTTTGACAGAAGAAGGTTAAGGGTTTTGTCTATCGACATAGCGGATAGAAAGGTACCGTATACATGGTTTAAGAAAACAAAAAAGTCCCGCATAATGCGGGACTTTCTCTGGGCTCCCCCTCTTGGACTCGAACCAAGGACCCTCTGATTAACAGTCAGATGCTCTAACCAGCTGAGCTAAGGAGGAATTTAACGGGCGGCAAATGTAATACCTCCACTTAAATATTCCAATATCTTTGCGACCCGAACGAAAAAAATAAATTTATGAGCCTTTTAACTGTTGGAACCGTAGCGTTTGACGCCATTGAAACACCTTTTGGAAAAACCGATAAAATTATCGGTGGAGCCGCAACCTACATCGGACTTGCTGCATCGTATTTCACCAAGCCAATCAACCTAGTTTCTGTGGTAGGAGATGATTTTCCTGCGGAAGACATTGCCACCATGAATGCACATGGTATAAATACTGACGGACTTGAAGTGAAGGTTGGCGAAAAGTCATTCTTCTGGTCGGGTAAGTATCACAACGATATGAATACTCGAGATACACTAGTAACCGAGCTAAACGTGTTGGAGCATTTTGATCCAAAAGTGCCGGAGTCATATAAAGACTGTGAGTTTTTGATGCTAGGAAACTTGACTCCTATGGTTCAACGAACCGTAATTGAGCAAATGCCTAACCGTCCAAAATTAATTGTGATGGACACCATGAATTTCTGGATGGACATCATGATGGATGAGCTAAAGGAAACCATCAAGATGGTTGATGTTTTGACCATTAATGACGAAGAGGCTAGACAGCTTTCTGGAGAGTATTCTTTGGTAAAGGCAGCAAAGGTTATTCTTGCTATGGGCCCTAAATACTTGGTGATTAAGAAGGGAGAGCACGGTGCGCTTTTGTTCCACAACGATAGCGTGTTCTTTGCCCCAGCCCTTCCTTTAGAAGAGGTTTTTGATCCAACCGGAGCTGGCGACAGCTTTGCTGGTGGGTTCATTGGCTATTTGGCAAGCACTAATGACGTCTCTTTCGATAACATGAAGCGAGCAATCATATTCGGATCTGCAATGGCTTCTTTCTGTGTTGAGAAATTCGGAACAGAAAGATTGCTTGGTCTTTCTCAAGATGAGATTGATGGCCGCGTACAAGAATTCATCGACCTGGTTCAGTTCGACATTTCTTTAGTAACGGAATAACGGTTGTTTAAGCGAAGGTGATCATCACCTCGTTCTTTTCTACTGTTCCTCCAGTTTGAACATCAACGGAAGACACGATACCACTAGTTGGAGACTTGATTACGTTTTCCATTTTCATGGCTTCGAGTACTAGAATGGGATCGCCTGTTTCTACTTGAGCACCGGCTTCTACTGAAACGCTGATGACCTTACCTGGCATTGGCGCTTTTAGGTTAGAGACCTTTGCTCCTGCATTTCGGTCCATACCCAAACTCTGAAGAAGTTCATCGTACTTGTCGGACAATTCAACAGGATATCGCCTGCCATTAACAAGCATTTCAGATTTGTTGCCCTCTTTTCTGTAAAGCTCCACAGTGTATGATTGCCCATTCAATATGATGCTCCAACCATCCTTAGAATTACCAGTAATGTTTGGCTCGATGGATTCCTCATTCAGCGTAAACGCTGTGAGGTCTTTTTCAATTCCAATAGAAATCACTTCTTCTCCAACTTTGGCCTTAATCTTCTCCATACCCAAATAAGCTTAACTAAGCGACCAAAGTACATCTTCACCATTAATTTCGCGTGCTTACAATCTTGCAATGACCAGAACCATCAAATTCTTATTCGCAATCGGTGTGCTTTTTTCTGCTGCATGTAACAGCCAGAAAGAGGTTGCTGAAACACCTTTCATTCCGGAAACTCCGGAAGTCTTTACTGAAGCTGAAGAGCCAATACCTTCTTACAAACCAAGTCGCGAACGGCTTTTTAATCTCGTTCACACTTCCTTGGATGTGAGCTTTGATATGAAGAATCAGCGCATGAATGGCAAGGCTGAACTCGCGCTTCATCCTTATTTCTATCCTCAAACCCAATTGGTTTTAGATGCGCAAGGTTTTGATTTGAATGCGGTTGGGCTTCTTTTCAATGGGCTAAGAACTGAGTTGAAATACGATTATGACCAGCAACAAATCCTAATTCATTTGGATCAGGAGTATTCAATGAAAGACACGGTGAAAATTTTTGTTGATTATGTAGCCAAACCAGAAGAGTTGAAGACTGAAAAGGGAACAGCAATTACAGATGCAAAAGGCCTTTACTTCATAGACCCGTTGGATGAAGATCCCGCCAAACCAACACAGATATGGACGCAGGGAGAAACCCAGGCCAGCTCGGCTTGGTTCCCAACAATCGATGCCCCTAATGAGAGTACAACTCAAGATATCTCGATAACCGTAGAAGATCGATTTACAAC
>JBLFWJ010000019.1:0-28964 GCA_047611425.1 Bacteroidia bacterium
GTTAATGTGTCAGGGACAGATCCTATCGCTTTTATCACAGTGAAAGAGTCCACTGAAAGAAAGCGCTTCAAGGAATCAATTTTACCTGCGTACTTCCCTTTTTCTGATTTGTAAGCCAACTCAATATCTCGAATCTGCTTCAAATGCTCAACTACTTGAAGGTATCGCACTTTCTTTTCTCTGTTAAATTCAATTGGTTCTTGAATTGAACGATACGCCAAGAAAGCCGTAATCAATGCCAGCGGAATAAGAACAAAGACCATGGCCTTCTGTAAAGTGCTCTTAATTTTATCCAACAAAAGCAAGATGGTAAATACTCCTATTGTAAAAATCAGTATGCCACCAAATAGCCACAGCATATTTTGTTTACCCGCTAGCGGTGATGAAAAAAGGATAATCAAAAATCCGCTTAGCGTTAATATCGAAGGGAAAAGGAACTTAGTGATAAGTTGGCCAATCTGATTCATTCGTGCTCGGTATAGCAGGTTTTAATTTTGAGTGGACGCAAATCTACTATTTTTTGCGAACGGAAATTGGGTTAATTTATTGACTTTAATCCACTGTTTTCAAGACATAATGCATTTATTATTCTTGTAAATGACGGCTAAGATGGATTAGGTTATCAGACTAAAAAAACACGTTTGGGTCTGGAATGCGCAAACCCAAGCTCAAAACAACTCGATAAAGAATTAGCGTAAGTCCTAAAAGTACAGAAGGTACAATCGGCCAACGCTCCCAATGAGATTGTTTCGGAATTTTAACCGGGCCCATGGCCAAGGATCGAAAAAAGACAATGGCAAGAATAATGGCACAGCATAAAAATGCAATCGCATTAGGAACTATGTTTTCTGGAAATGGTACTATGATTGCGATTCCTGCACCAGCCAGCATTGGTAGCAAAACTTGGTACAAAACAAACCGAGTTCTGTTTCCATCATTGGCTACTTGCGTAGCAGATGAAGCCGTTTGAAGAAAAGGCTTTGTGAAAATTAGACCAGCAACAATTAGAAGTACAAAACCTATAAATGCAAACGCATAATTAGTAGACTGCTCGTAATACATATAGGCAGAAAAAATACCCAATTCGTAACGTCCGTCAAACGGAATGGACAACATACGTTGGCTAAGAATAGCAACTGAAATCAAGCTAGTCCATAGGAGAAACAATCTAATATAAATATAGGTTTTACTTACAGCGAGATAGATTAAGTAAGAGAAACTAGCTAACAGAACCATTAAAAGTGAACCAGACAGAAAGGTCCTTTTAACGGCATGAGGATACCAGGTCTCACTGGGATTCATGTACTGAATTCGGTCGAAAAAAAGAATTGGCTCCATTCCGAAGTGCTTCGCGGCCAACGCTGTAGTGAGATCATAAGAAACGTATACCAATAGATATACAGCGGCAAAAATGAATGTAGAACCCATCAACTCAACCCATTTTATACCTCCTCTTGCAAGCAGATTTTGGGCTGACGTAATCGGCTTTACGGGTTGTTTCATTTACCGCTACTTACAATGCGAAGCTTAGCGAATTTCAGCAATAACTGTTTATTTCCTGCACCAAGGAACGTTACAGTAGCCTTGATATTTGGCTTTTCACCCTCAAGTTCAATAATCTCTCCCTTCCCGAATTTGTCATGAATCACCTCCATGCCAACGATAATTTTATGCACATTATCACTTGTGCCCTCAGTACCGTCTACAGGGCCTTCAACCCGGCTGTCTTGGTACTTAGTGAGATTTCTATCTTTAGGTGTAGGTGTATCAACCATGTTACTCATCGTTCTGTTGCCCTTGAAATTCGTACGGTTACTTAAACCCTGTAAATTTAAGACATTTTTTGTAGGTATATTGTGCATAGTTGAGTCATCGATATATTGATGGGGGAGTTCTTCGATAAATCTGCTCGGTTCTCCATAGGTAAGCTGCCCCCATCTATACCGGCTCAAGGCGTATGAGAGATTCACCGTTTTTTCTGCTCTGGTCAGGGCAACATAAAAAAGCCTTCGTTCTTCTTCTAGCTCAGATCGAGTGTTCATGGCCATTTGAGAAGGAAATAAATTCTCTTCAAGACCAACGATATAGACGTATGGAAACTCTAAGCCCTTGGCTGCATGAACCGTCATTAAGGAAACTCGTTCAATATCCTCTGCACCTTTCTTTTGGTCTGCATCGGTAAGCAACGCGATATCTGCACAGAAAGCAGCTAACGTCTTACTTCCTTCTTCCACAATTTCACCTTCCTCCGGCTCCTGTTCTGCAAAGTCTTTAATCGCATTTAGTAGTTCCTGAATGTTGTCATACCGACTAACTCCCTCAGGTGTTCTGTCAGAATACAATTCCTTCAAAATCCCACTAGAAGTCGCAATTCTAGTTGCCAAATCATAGGCATCGGCACTAGTTAATTCCGCACTAAAGCTTCCAAGCATGGACGAAAAAGCATCCAATTTGTTTATCACGCCAGCATTGAATTGTGTGACAAGCGCTTCTTTATTTCGGATGACATCCCAAGCGCTAACACCCAATTGGTTTGCAAGTACAAGGATCTTTTCTTGGGTCGTTTTTCCAAGACCACGAGTAGGGTAATTGATGATTCGTTTAAATGATTCCTCATCTTTTGGGTTGATTGCCAATCTGATGTAGGCAATCAAATCCTTTACCTCTTTACGTTGGTAAAAGCTTAGCCCACCAAAAATTCGATATGGAATGTTCATTTTCCTTAGCGACTCCTCAATGGCTCTTGATTGTGCGTTTGTTCGATAAAGAATTGCAAACGCGCCATCGCCCGCCTGATCATTCATCTTAGTATCGAAAATGGATCGAGCTACATTCATGCCTTCCTCATTATCGGTAGCGTTTTTTACGAGTTTTATTCGGTCGCCTTCAGCGTTTTTGGTCCAAACGGATTTTTTTATCTGCTCTCTATTTTGAGCGATAATCGCATTTGCCGAGTTAACTATATTCGAAGTAGACCGATAGTTTCTTTCCAATTTGAAGACATTCAAATCAGGATAATCTTTTTCGAAGTTGAGGATATTTCTAATGTTGGCACCGCGAAACGCATAGATACTCTGGGCGTCATCACCCACTACGCATATGTTTTCAAATTTGGCAGCAAGTCGTTTTACAATCAAGTACTGGGCATAATTGGTGTCCTGATACTCGTCTACCATTATATACTTGAATCTCATCTGATACTTGTTCAAAACATCAGGATGATCTCGAAGTAATTTGTTGGTATTGAACAGCAAATCGTCAAAATCCATGGCGCCAGCCTTGAAACACCGTTTGGCGTAATTCATATAGATTTCACCAATCTTCGGTTTGGCATTCATCCTGTCCTCGGACACCAATTGGTCATTGCCCATGTACTCTTGAGCCGAAATTAGATTTGACTTTGCGGATGAAATCCGATTTTGAACCACTGATGGCTTGTAAATCTTGTCACTCAAGTTTAGCTCGTTGACAATTGTTTTAATCAGATTACGGGAATCTTGTGTATCGTAGATAGTGAAGTTTGAAGGGTAGCCAAGTTTGTCCGATTCTGAACGTAGAATTCGGGCAAAAACCGAATGGAAAGTTCCCATCCAAATATTACGTGATTCGGTTCCAACAATCTTTTGGATCCGCTCACGCATTTCTTTAGCCGCCTTATTCGTGAAAGTTAAAGCCAGAATATTGAACGGATCGTTTCCCTTATTAATAATGTGCGCAACGCGATAAGTCAGTGCTCGAGTCTTACCTGATCCTGCACCGGCAATCACCATTACGGGGCCATCAGTACATTCAACCGCAGACCGTTGTTCCTCGTTCAGTTCGTCCAAATATTCCATAGCCGACAAAGGTAGGTTTTAGCTCTTTTCGCCACTTGTGGATAGCTCGCGTTTATCAACATAACTCGAATTAAATTGTACATAATTTCAACCCCATTATTTATAGATTTGTTTTGAACCGAATGGTCATCAATGAATAGATATCTACCCTTCGTCTTATTTCATGTAATGGAGCGAATGATGGATTCATTAATGCAAATGCAACGGGAGGATTGCCTGGATATACTTTCTTATGGGATGATCCATTTGGGCAAACGAATTCAACGGCCACGGGGCTTAGTCCAGGATTGTATGCGGTAACCGCAACCGATGCAGCAGGATGTTCATTCACTACTCAGATTACGCAGTTAATCGAACCCGACTCATTGTTTATAAACGTTGCTAGTATCACCGACCTCACCTGTAACGAAGGACAAGATGGTTTGGCAACCTTAACTTCAGTTGGTGGTTCAATGCCTTATTCTTATCAATGGAATGATTCATAATTCCAAGCTACAGCTACTGCGGATCAACACTCAGAAGGGGATTCTCAATCAATCGTAACAGACGTGAATGGATGTCAAGATTCAATAAGTGTTTCCATCGAAGGTCCACTGGATTCTTTGATCGCAGCCTTTACGATTGATCCCGATACGGGTTTGCAACCATTAGAAATTGACATTACAAACCTGACTATTGGAGGAACGCACTACACATGGTTGATGGGAGATGGAGTCTATCGAGACGATACCCTCAATTTTAGTCATGTCTACAATGACAGTGGAAACATCCATATCACGTTGATCGCAATTAATGAAATGACAGGTTGTATTGACACTTCCAGTTATGAATTGCTTTACGTCATACCGACTTCAGAGTTGGTTGTGCCAAACGTATATACTCCAAATGGACATGGCGTTAACGACCAATTCTTACCCGATGTTCGGAATTTGACCAAGTTCTCGGGTACCATTTACAATCGATGGGGCGAGAAGGTGTATAACTGGAACAAGTCGCGTTCTGGCTGGGATGGTAGAGCAGTTGCCGGCATCGAATTGCCTTCTGGCACTTACTTCTACGTAATTACTGGCGTTGGAGTTGATGCTGATCGGGAAACGGACTATAAATTCTTCGGTGCTGTAAATCTGATTCGGTAATCAATCTAATCAAACTCGTTTATTCTTGAATCAAGTGTTCCTCAACGAATTCGCGAACACAAGCATCTCCTCCTTTTCTTGAGAGAACTACATATGCTTTGTCCAGCACTAAGCGGGCTGCATCGGCTGGGCAAGCCGAGTACCCGACAGCATCCATCACAGGTATGTCGTTGACATCGTCACCGATGTAAGCGACCTCCGAAAGATCAAATCCTAGCTCTTTACACCATTGGGTTAATATGTTGAGTTTCGGTTCTTGGCCCACATAGACCAAGTCTACATTCAACGTTTTTGCTCTGTCCTCAACTATTCTTGGTGAAGATCCTGCACTCAAGAAAGCTACCCGAATACCTGCTTTTCTAGCTTCCTTAATACCCATTCCATCTTTTACATTGAATTTCTTGAATTGATCCCCGGCCGAAGTGTAGTACAAACCACCGTCAGTCATAACGCCATCCACGTCCAAAACCAAAAACTTAATCTTTCCTGAAGCCAATTGCTCAAAACCTGCGTGTGTCATCTTTCTGCGTTTGAGGCAAATCTCGTAACAGTTCGCTCAATGCCAAATGATTTTGTCCATGATTGAACGCTAAATTTGCGTTCATGCAGAATGAAGCTCGATCAAGCATCGAAGATTTGATCAACAAAGAAATTGAAGCTCTTCGAAATCTACCGACTGATAATCCTTTGGATGATGTGGTAAACCTCATTTTTCGACAAGTGCACGAGAAAGGAGGCAAGGTGGTTATTGCCGGTATGGGCAAGGCTGGTCAGATTGGAATGAGCATCGGAACTACTTTAAGTTCGACAGGAACGGCAGCAGTTTTCATTCATCCAATGGAGGCGCAACACGGTGATCTTGGCGTGATTCAAAAGAATGATGTCTTATTTCTTATAAGTAATTCTGGTGTGACGGATGAGGTATTGCTTTTAGCTGATCTAGCTAAAAATCTACATCCTGGTATTTCCATAATCAGCCTTACGGGCGATCGAAATGGGAAGCTCCACGAAATGGCCGAAGTATCATTGATAACAGGAAAACCCGCTGAGATCTGTCCGTTGGGGCTGACTCCAACAACTTCCACTACAGTGATGACTGTGCTTGGAGATTTGCTGGTAGTGAGGATGATTGAGAAAGTCGGGTTTACCAAAGAAGAATATGCCAAGCGCCACCATAGCGGGTATTTGGGAAGAAAAGCAAAGCAAAATGGATAAGCTAATTTTAATTGCGGGCCCATGTGCCATTGAGAACAAGGAAACTCCTTTTGCAATTGCAACCGAGTTGGTGCGATTAGCGGAGAAATTCAACTTGAGGTTGATTTTCAAAGGCTCGTATAGAAAAGCAAACCGAACCGATCTGAACAGTTTTACCGGTATAGGTGATGAGGCTGCTTTGGAAATTCTACAAGAAATCGGGCAACACTTCAACGTTGAAACCATAACGGATATTCACGAAAGCCATGAGGCAGAGTTGGCAACTAAGTATGTGGATCACATTCAGATTCCAGCTTTTCTGTGCAGACAGACTGAGTTGCTGCTTGCAGCCGGTAATCACGCCACGACCGTCAACATTAAGAAGGGACAGTTTCTTTCTCCCGAAAGCATGAAGTTTCCTCTAGAAAAAGTTCAGAGCACTAAGTGCGAAGAGGTGTGGTTGACGGAACGCGGAACTACGTTTGGTTATAATGAGTTGGTGGTAGACGCAACGGCCATTTATCGGATGAAAGCACTGGGAGCCAAGGTGATTATGGATTGCACTCACGCCACCCAAAAGCCAAACAAAACGGAAGGAATTACTGGCGGAGACCCAGCGATGATTGAAACGCTGGCCTTATCGGCAATTGCCACGGGTGCAGATGGTCTGTTCATTGAAACGCATCCAGAACCTTCTTCCGCAAAGAGTGATCCACACACCATGCTTCAACTGGATAAGTTGGAGTCCCTTCTTGAGAAAGTGATTAGGGTGAGACTAGCTGTTGGCCATTAAGTCAGCACCATCAATTGGGATTAAGATGCCGTTTTTCAACGGCATGACATCACAAGTTAAATCGTTGAAAGGTGCTAAAAGCGCTGCTGTCACTCCGTTTGTGAAAGGAGGTCCGTAACAAACCTAACAGGTTTTAGAAACCTGTTAGGTTTCGGACTTAATTGGCACAAGTGCCGATGGGCTGTTTATCGAAACGTATCCAGAACTTGCTTACGCTTCGTTAGTCCTGTTTTGATTGTTGGTGGTGTGTGTACTAGTTTCTTTTCGTGTCGTAGATTGAAAATGTAATAGTTTTTCATTGATGCTCAATCGCCCATGATTTCACGTCAACTGGAGCCGCTTTTCTTTTGAGAATAAATCATGATTTCCAGAACCACTACACTAATCAAACTGATTGCAAGTAAAATGTATGTTACAACGTTCATATAGTATCCCATGATGTCTCTCAGAAATATTCTATAAATCAACTAAGGTCCATCTGCAAATACTTCTAATTCCCATCAGGGTCTTCAATTTCATTATTCATTAAGTCCGTTCATGGCAGATTATTTCAATTGCTCACAACTATTGGCTAAGCTTACTTCTGACTTTCCAGATACTTGATTGCAACCCGAACCGGCACTCGTCTGTTCTGATTGAAAGAAGTAACGAACGCATCTTTAAAGCCGACTTCTTTAAGAACCTCACGCTCGCTTATCGCTTTTTCATAAGTGGAATAGGAGCCAACCGTTAGCGTTGTCAAACCACGTTCATGTAACTCTTGCAAGCCATCAACTTGTAAATAAACGTTGATAAATTCTTCGGGAATCTTTTCAGCAAACGCACCAATCTGTACTCGGAATTCCACGTCACCAATTATTTGCTCATCTACATGATAACGGCCAAGACTGACCACTTCCTTTCCAAACCTTTTAGGGTTATTTACATCAACGATAAAGGCATCTGGATACCCAAGACCTTTTACTTCTTCTAGAAGTTTCTCGGCCTGAGATCGGAAACTTAGCGAACCGATTACATATCGGTAAACCCCATTTTCGTCAACGTAGGCTTCAACATTTTTTAGCTTTTGGAATTCGGCAGTGAAGGACGGGTGGATCAATGCGCCAACCTGTACACCATAAAGTATTGATCGCGTACTGAACTCGACTTCCTTTAATACCACATTTCCAAATGGATCATCGGCAACTTGAAGTCTTTGTTTGATGTAATTGCCAATGCCATTATTGGCAGCTTTATTTACGGCAATGATTTGAGCCATTTGTTGCGGTTCTTCGCAAAGATCCAGCCATCGAAACCCTTCATCAACATAAAAGACATCTCCACCTGAGTAAACCTGACGGAACATTTCCATAGCTCTGGTCGCTTCTTCACAATTTCGTGCTTGGCTGTTGGCAATCACCAAATAGAACCAAACGAATTCCGGTTCGCCCATTCCTGGATCAACGTCATTGCTGCTATAATACTCGGTAGCTGCGTCTAAATGTGCGATTGCTTCAGGAAGATCCTTTCCTGAACGAACCATGCAAACTCCTAAGAAATAGTTGTGCTCAGGAGAATGAGGATCCTTTCGATAAAGCATCCGCAGCATACTTACGGCATCATCAATCCGATTATTGGCTATAAGAAGCTTGGCTTTGTCCAAATCAGTAATCAACCGGTCGGTCTTGGCAATTGTCAGTTGCCCAGAAGCATCTTTTTCAGAGATGAGACCCTGTGAAAGTCCTACCATTGGAAGGATTGACAAACACCATATCCAGATCGATTTACTCATCTTTTGAGACATGTTGCTTTAAAGTCACAGGCTTATTTTTCTTGCGTAATCTCATATTCAACATCTCAACAATCATTGAGAAAGCAACCGCAAAGTAGATGTATCCTTTGGGTACGTGTTGTCCC
Source organism: Bacteroidia bacterium (assembly GCA_047611425.1). Taxonomy (GTDB): domain Bacteria; phylum Bacteroidota; class Bacteroidia; order UBA10329; family UBA10329; genus JBLFWJ01. Next base: position 8,856 of record JBLFWJ010000019.1, read on the forward strand.
ATTCCATCGAGAACTAGCATGAACCCAATCAGGATTAAGAAGCTTAAGGCCAGCATTTGCAATGTCGGGTGCTTATTTATGAAGTCGGCAATCTTACCAGAGAACGCAAGCATCACACCCATAGAAAGAATTACGGCTGCTATCATAATTACGATGTGTTCGGTAAGTCCGATGGCAGTTAAGATGCTATCAAAACTAAAAACGATATCCAATACGATGATTTGAAGAATGATTGACCAGAAGCCTGAGGTCTTTTGATTCGAGTCCGTATCACCTTTCATTCCCTCCAATTTGTGATGAATTTCAGAAGTGCTTTTTCCAAGTAAGAATAGTCCACCACCAGCTAGGATGAGATCTCTTCCGCTGAATGGATGATCGAGAATCGAGAAAAGGGGTTCCTTAAAACCTATGATCCAAGTAATACCGAACAACAATGCAACTCGCATTATCAGCGCAAGGCTTAATCCAATAGCACGGCCTTTGGGTTGCTGCTCAATGGGGAGCTTATTTGTGACAATGGAGATGAAAATGATGTTGTCCACCCCGAGAACAATCTCCAGCAAAGTCAAGGTGAGCAGTGCGATCCAAGTTTCGGAATGCATGAATATCTCCATGTCTCAAAGCTAGTTTCAACTGGTTTATATCTACCCCTGATTTTGGTTTATTATGGACAAATGCCTGTTAATTACAATCGGGATCAAGGGTTAATATTTAACGTTGCAACATTAATTTAGTGGCTCATCTAAAAAACTAATCACTATGTTAAATTTCCCAGTACTGTTAGGGGTAGCCTTAATCCCTATGATAGTGGGCTTTCTTTGGCATAACCCAAAATTATTTGGCAATGCTTGGATGCAAGCAGCCGACATGACCGAAGAAAAAATGAAGGGCGGAAATATGCCAGTAATCTTTGGTGTCAGCTTCATTTAAAGCTTAATGCTGGCTGTGGAGATGCACTTCATTTCCATCCACCAGGCACATATGAATTCATTGTTTAATGGACTAACTGATGAGGCAACGTTGGCATATCTGGCCAATTTTAAAGAGACTTATGGCGAAATGCACAGATCCTTTACCCACGGAATAGTTCATGGTGTAGCCGCTACTTTATTTTTTGTACTTCCTAATAATGGGAACTAACGCACTTTTTGCACGCAAGAGTTTCAAGTACATAGCCGTAAACGTTGGCTATTGGTTGGTTACCTTGATTTTAATGGGAGGTGTAATCTGTCAGTGGGGATAAACCAATCTAATCGTGATATTTGAGGGCACTTCGGGGCTCTTTTTTTATGGAGAAAAGCAAACAATTCACGGATCAATTAGGGCGGATGGTGGAAATTCAGTTTCCACCAAAACGAATCATTTCTGTGGTTCCATCACAGACTGAATTACTGCATGACCTTGGGCTTGACGAACAGGTGGTGGGAATCACCAAGTTCTGTATTCATCCAAAGGACTGGTATCAGTCCAAAGCTAGAGTAGGAGGAACCAAGGATTTGGATTTTGATAAGATCAAAGCACTTAATCCAGACCTGATTATCGCCAATAAAGAGGAAAACGACCAAAGCCAGATTGAGCTTCTTGCTAAAGATTATCCTGTTTGGATCAGCGATATAAATGACCTGTCATCGGCTATCAATATGATTCGGTCTGTTGCCGAAATGTGCGATCAATCGGATACTGGAAATCACATTTGCCTTAACGTTGAAAGTGGTTTTTCATCCTTAAAGGATAAACTTGGATCAGCGATCTATTTCATTTGGAATAAACCACTTATGGTTGCAGGTTCTGATACTTTCATTTCTGAAATGATGAAAAAATCAGGATTTGAAAACGTAGTTTCTCAGGCCCGATACCCAGAATTGACCCAAGGACAAATCCAAGACCTCAATCCGGATTTCATCCTACTTAGTTCCGAACCGTTTCCGTTTAAATCAGAGCACCAGAAATCATTTCAAACGCTGTTTCCAGATTCGAAAGTGATTTTAGTTGATGGCGAAATGTTTAGCTGGTATGGAAGTCGGTTGCTCAAAGCCCCCGACTATTTTAAACAGCTGGCAAAAGGTCTTAGCTGATTAATCAGCCAACGCCTTGATGATGTCGTGCTTCGTCAAAATCTGATAATTGTCGGAAGTGTCCTTGTACAACACAGCAGAAGTACTCCCGTCAAACCGATGTGTGATTTCTGAGATAGGAAGTGTTCCGTCAATAACTGGGAATGAATCACCCATTATATCAGCAACAGAGCTTTCCTTAACCGCAGGATTCTCAAACAACGCACTGAACAATTTTCCCTCGGTAACAGAACCAACGGGCTCGCCATCCTTCATCACAGGAAGTTGAGAAATATCATTGTCAGTAATCATCTTCACAACTTCATTCACTTTTGCGCTGGCATCAACAGACAGAAGGCTTTTTCCCTTGCTCACGTCTCTAACCTGAGTGTCGCCTTTTTCTAGAAATCCTCGGTCACGCATCCAGTCATCATTGAAGATCTTACCAACGTATCGGCTTCCGTGATCATGGAAGACTACCACAACCACATCTTCAGGCTTCAATTTATCCTTTAGCTGATTCAATCCATGAATCGCGCATCCAGCACTGTTTCCAACGAAGATTCCTTCCTTCTTAGCTAGCTCACGGGTCATGAGCATTCCATCTTTGTCCGTTACCTTCTCGAAGTAATCGATCACATCAAAATTCACACACTTTGGAAGAATGTCCTCACCAATTCCTTCAGTTAAGTAGGAGTAGATTTCAGACTCGTCAAACTCTCCAGTTTCATGGTACTTTTTGAAAACCGATCCGTATGTATCGATTCCCCAAATTTGCACATCTGGATTCTGCTCCTTCAAATATTTTCCGGTACCAGAGATTGTTCCTCCGGTGCCAACACCCACAACCAAGTGTGTGATTTTGCCTTCAGTTTGCTCCCAGATTTCTGGGCCAGTCTGCTCGTAATGCGCTTTCACATTACTCAAGTTATCGTACTGATTTGGGTAGTATGAATTTGGAATTTCCGCATTCAATCTTCTCGCAACTGAGTAATAGGAGCGAGGGTCATCTGCAGAAACGTTGGTTGGTGTAACCACAACTTCTGCGCCCATGGCGCGAAGGATGTCCATTTTCTCCTTACTCTGCTTATCAGGCATGGTGCAAATCAATCGGTATCCCTTAACGATGGCAGCCAATGCCAACCCCATTCCGGTATTACCAGAAGTTCCTTCAATGATTGTTCCGCCTGGCTTTAGAATTCCGGCAGCCTCGGCATCCTCAACCATTTGCAATGCCATTCTATCCTTAATTGAATGTCCAGGATTGAAGGTTTCCACTTTGGCCAGAACCGTGCACGGCAGGTCAGCACAAACGCTGTTCAACTTCACTAATGGCGTGTTGCCGATTGTCTCTAAAATGTTGTTGTAGTACATGGCCGCAAAGGTAGAAACCTCATTAAACGAGGATCTCTAATTGATCACGAAATTTGATAAAAACGATTTGCCAATTTGAAGTTGATTTAGCCACCTTTGCCATTCGATGCAAGAACGCCATCAAAATAGGTCGAAGTACTTTGAGGAACAGGTTTATACCACCGAGAAGTATGTAATTCCATTCGTCAATTCTTCCTTGTCAATAACCAAGGATTCAAGAATTCTTGAAATTGGTTGTGGTGAAGGTGGCAACTTAAAACCCTTTGTGGATATGGGTTGCGATTGTGTAGGTGTCGACCTTTCTAAAAGCAAAATCGAAAAGGGTATCGTGACATTCTCGGATGATCCGAATGTTGATCGAATCACGTTGATTTGCGAAGACATCTACAAAACCGAGAATATCGGCAAGTTTGACCTCATCATATTGAGAGATGTAATTGAACACATTCATGACCAGGAGAAGTTCATGAGCGGAGTAGGTCAGTTCCTTACTTCTGATGGAAAAATCTTCTTTGGGTTTCCACCGTGGTACAATCCATTTGGTGGGCACCAGCAGATTTGCCAGAGCAAGGTTTTGAGCAAGCTACCTTGGTTTCATGTGTTCCCTATGCCAGTCTACAAATGGGTCTTGAGAACATTTGGCGAACCAGAAGAAAGAGTAGAGGGGTTGGCTGAAATAAAGGATACAGGAATCACTTTAGAACGATTTGAGGGCATTCTCAAACGAACTGGTTTTAAGGTTGATGAACGGCATTTGTTTTTGTTCAACCCTAACTACGAAATCAAGTTTGGCATAAAACCTCGAAAGCAATTTGCACTGTTTGCTGCCATTCCGTTCCTTCGAAATTGGATGACTACTGCGGGTTACTATTTGATCAGCGCCAAATAATTAATCAGACTGAATTACAATTAGTAGTCGTACCAGTCTTTTCTTCTGCTCAGCTTCAAGTCCTGAAGAACAGGTGATTTCACGTTCAAGTCTAAACTCCAACTTTGAAGTGTACCGAATGGTACCCAATTGAATTTGAACTCCCAACAATGCAAGTCACGGTATATCGTTACATTGGTTTGGGTGAGTTTCTTATTGACGAAATCGTATCCTGAAGAGAATCCGACTTTCCACTTTGGAGTAATACTTAAATCACCGTTGAACTGAAGAGTTTGGGTAATTTTATTTTCTATCACAGGATTATCTGTGTACGCCAAATTATAACTTACGTACAGGTTCCATGGCACATTAAAGTCAATGAACGCCTGCGGATTCATCTGAATTTCTTCAATCTCAGCATCTGTTGAGCGGCCACTTTTAGGTGGTGTTTTTGCCTTCGATTTTCCATTTAAATTGAAACTAATTGCCACGGTAGATCTGGTAAGGTGAAGCAATTCCTTGCCGTCATTTATCAAGTATTGATGGTATTTAAGTCCAAGCGAGTCTCTTTTATACGGAGTCCAAATCATGGAGAAATTAATATTGAATCGGTTAAGCAACTTCGTTCTTCCTGAGATGTTGAAGTCGCTTAAATTCAATGAATCCGCAAACAAGTTGTAGCTGGAAGAAATATTAAATGCTTCAAATATTTTCACTTTTTTAAATCCTGTAATCGTGTCCTTTTTACTTCGGACTTTCATCTCCAAATTGTTGTTCACTCCAAACGTGATTGCCCCAGTATTTGAAATTGGCGACTTGCCATAAATGCTCAAGTCGTCTTGCGAGTAATTGGTTCGATTACCAAGTGAGCCTCCATAAATATATTCCTGATCGCCCATTTTAGGCCTCCAATTGAATCCAACCCTTGGGTTCATTACGTGGCGTATTCCCTTGATGGCACCTTTCTTAAATTGAATCAAACCATACAAAGTAGTGTTCATGTCGATGCCGGCCCGAAAGTCTCTATTCGAGAAGAACCCAAAACTTGTATCGCTTACTTCTGATTGCAGTTCATTGTCCCAGCCTCTATTCAGACTTTGAAAGAACCACCGCTCATTATAGGATGCAGACGGAGTTATTGTAAAATATTTAAACGCTTTAAATGAGGTCGATATCGGAATGCTGTGGCTAATTCCATTTCTCATACCTCTTATTGTGCTTTGCGCAAAGAAAGTCGAGTCAGGTGAGCTCACTCGATTTTCACCTCTTAATTGATAGCTCAGCCCAATCTTTTCATACCACCGTTGCTTGCCCACTGCTTCTGTCCTTTTGAATGGAAATATTCTACTCACATTAAATGCAAACTGCGGAAGTGTCACATTCACCTCTTTGGTCAGCGTGTTCTGATTGTGGCTCATGCTGGCATTAAAGGAAAAAGGCTTACCCGGCCAAGACTTTTGAAATGAAATACTTGAGGTAAAGGTGTTTCGCAAGAAGTCTCCTGTATTTGTAGTGAGGCTATTACTGAATGCGGTTGACGTTCCTGCATTTACGTCAGCAGAAAAAGATGTGCTTGGCCTTGCTTTGGGATCTTGGGTATGCCGCCACTTTACAAAGAAATTGTTTTGAACAGAAAAGTCTGGAAAATCGGGGTCTCCATTCCTTAAAGAATTATGAGATAGTTCAATGTTTCCGCTGTACTTATACCTTCTCTTATATCTGGAGCTAAGGTTTATCCCATAACTCCCTTGCGTGTATATATCACCTCTCACAGCAAGGTCAATGGTCTCACCCAAGGCAAAGTAATATCCAAGTCCGCGAAAGAAAAAACCTTGTGTTGGCGAATCTCCATACTCCGGCAACAAGACTCCAGATTTTCTTCCTTGCTTATTTGGAAAAAACCCAAAAGGAACAACCAAGGGGGTTGTCACGCCTTCTAAAGTCAAGTACGCTGGCCCACTAACGATTTTATCATTGGGGATTACCTTTAATTTGTTGGCAGCAATTAAGAAGTGGGGAGTATCAAGATCACAAGTTGTATAGCCACCTTTCTTTATATAGTAGAAGTCTTGTGGATTCTTCTTAACCACATTTCCATGAAGATGACCTTCGCCTTGGGCAGTTATCACCCCTGTAATTCGACCCTTTTTTGAATCAAAATTATACCGCATCGTTTCCGACTCAAACTCTTCTCCACCTTCAGAAAATACCGGAGTACCGATAATTTTCCCCGTACTATCTGGTAAACCTTTGGCAAAGACTTCCTTAATATTTTGATCTACTTCAATGTATTCCGCTTTAAGAATGATTGTTTCATAATACACTTCAGCATCTCCGTACAGATAAACCATTTTATTCTGTACGTCAAACATGATGGAATCGGAAGCAGAATAAGTTACTTCAGAATCTAATGAAGACTTATCCACAGGCTCCGTTGAGATAGAATCCTGCGCCAAACTATCTTCTGGAGCCAATGCTTTTTCCTCGTTAAAACCTAGAGAGTCTGGCTGTAAAATCGTTGGAGAGTCAATGCTATCGTTGACTGCAGCCCCAAACCCCTTAAGCTTTTCAAGGCTAGTTTTTAGAGTGTCAGGCTCTTGCCCATGAGCGGAAATTCCCACCGCCATGAGTGCCCCAAAAAAGGCAAATGCCATAAACCTGCAACAAGCTATGGCACGTAGATCTCTAATTCCTGAAAACACGTTAATTTTAGGGCTTCAAAGCTAACCAATATTCAAGCCAACGGCTTGGGAATAAAGACGAAAGTAGCTTAAGATCATTGTGATAAACCGACCCTTATTTTCCCTAATTATTGCGCTGTTCCCGTTGTTCCTTTTTGGACAGACGGCAGATGAGCCATACAGAATGAAAACTGTCGTGATCGATGCTGGTCATGGAGGCAAAGACCCAGGAAACCTTGGTACGGGTAGATTCGAGTGGCGTGAAAAGGACATTGCGCTTGATGTGGCTCTTAAATTAGGTGAGTATATTAATGAGCAATTTCCAGAGATTAATGTGATGTACACCCGAGATACGGATGTATTCATCGGATTAAATGAACGAGCCGATATCGCGAATAATGCAAAGGCAGATATGTTCATTAGTGTGCACTGTAATGCGGTTGAGTATCCTTCGGCAAGAGGGGTGGAAACGTTCGCCCTAGGTTTACATAAGAATGAGGAGAACCTGAAGGTGGCAATGAAGGAGAATTCCGCCATTACCTTGGAAGACGACTACGAGGCCAAGTATGGTGGATTTGACCCAAATAGTCCAGAAGGAATTATTGCATTAACCATGATGCAAAGTGCATTTCTAGATCAAAGCCTAAGAATCTCATCATACATTCAAAAACAGTTTAAAGAACGAGTTGGGCGAAGAGACCGAGGTGTAAAGCAGGCTGGGTTTCTGGTTTTGAGGAGAACAACAATGCCAAGTATCCTTATTGAATTGGGATTTCTGACAAATCCGGAAGAAGAGGATTTCTTGAATACGGAAAGTGGTAGAGTTTACATGGCTTCGGCAATTTTAAGAGGATTCAAGGAGTACAAGACGACCGTTGAAGATCCTTTGGGAGAAACTCCAAAAGAAGAAGAGAAGCCGAAAGAGGTTTCAGTTGATCTAAAACAAGCTGAACTAAAAGCTGAAATTGAGCGCAAGAAAGCAGAATTGGCCGCACAAAGAGGGATTGATCTGGCTGCAGAGGAAGCTAAAAAAGCCAAGGAAGATAGTTTAAAGGTTGAGGCTGAGAAGAAAGCAGCGACTGAAAAAGCTGCTTTGGAAGCGCAACAAAAGGAAACAGAACGAATAGCCGAAGTGGCCAGGTTGAAGGAATTGACCGATGCAGAAGAAAAGCGTTTAGCAGAACAAGCTGCTAAGGCTGAAGCGGATAAGGCTGAAAAAGACAGAACTAATTTTGAAGCCGAAGAACTTGCAAAAGCGCAAGCCGCAGCTAACGACAGTGCTCGAATTCAAGCTGAGCAGCTGGCAGAAGTGCAAAGAATAGCCGAGGAAAAGAAAATCATTGAAGTCCAAAAGCAGAAAGAAGCTGCGAAACAGGCAGAGATTCAGAAAATATTGGAAGCCTCAGAACGAGCTCCCGTTGAGGAAAAAGACGAAATAGACGAGGCTAAGGTTGCAGCTGCAGCAGCTAATGCCGCCAAACTAGAAGAATTAAGAAAGAAGAAAGCTGAGGTTGAGGCAAGACTTGCAAAACTGACAGCAGAGAAGAATGGAGAAATAGTACAGCCTGAGAAAAAGAAAAAAGTGGTGAAAGTACCTAAGCAATCAAAGGAGGTGGTTTCAACCACCGAGGTTACTGCTGGCTTAGTATTTAGAATTCAAATTCATACTGCAACTAATCGAATCGATACATCCTCCTCGTTATTCAAAGATGTTTCCGTGTGGGAATACGAACAGGCTGGGCTGTTTAAATATACCACAGGAGAGTTTGCGAATGTTGAGGAGGCAACGCCAACACAATCGAAAATGCGAGACCTTGGTTTTAAAGGCGCTTTTGTCGTGGCATTCAATGATGGTCAGCGAATTAAAGTGAGTGAAGCGAGGGCGCTTCTGAACAAATAGTCAGAAATTGAAACACCAAAAGGAAATATCCACGGCAATTATCGCACTCTGCACCATTCTTGGTGTGGTTTGGGGCTACAACTTTTTGAAGGGCACAAACATGTTCGACAAGCAAGTAAGCTTGTATACCGTATACGATGATATCGATGGACTTACCGAATCCAGTGCTGTAGTTGTTAGCGGATTTAAAGTTGGTATTGTAAAGGATATCTTCTTCAAGGATCAATCCTCTGGGCAGTTGGTTGTCGAGTTGGTGATGACAGAGGACAATGTTTTGGTGACCAAAACAACCCAAGCAAAATTGGTGAGTTCCGACTTCTTTGGCACCAAGGCCATTGAGCTTATTCTGGATAACGGAGTGCCAATAGAACCAAATGATACACTCCCATCCCTGATTGAAGGTACCTTAACTGAGGAGCTGACAAACGTTTCTAAAAGTTTGATTCCGCTTAAAGTGAAAGCCGAGAATATGATTCAAACGCTTGATACGCTTTTGATGGATTTTCGAGATTTAGTTGGAGATGGAAATCGTCCAAGTTCATTGAATAGTGCTTTCAAGGACCTTGCTGTCACGATGGATAACCTTAAATCATTAACAGGTAAGGTCGACAATATCGTTGATGAGGATGGTAGTCTTGGTCGTATTCTAGAAGATGTCGAGGGTTTTACATCCGTTTTGGAAAAGAATCAGGATGAATTGGATAATCTGCTTGGAAACTTGAGCAGTTTTTCAGACACGCTTGTGGCTGCCGATTTAGCTGCAACGATTGACAACGCGAACAAAACGTTTGCTGAGTTAACCATCGTTCTAGAAAGGGTAAATGCTGGAGAAGGGAGTATTGGCAAGTTGATGAAAGATGAAGCTGTGTATGACAATCTTGAAAAGGCTACAGCCGATCTTGACAGCCTGTTGCTCGATATGAAAGCCAGGCCTGGCCGATACATTCACTTTTCCGTTTTCGGAAAGAAGGACAAGGACGGCAAAACGAAGAAAAAATAGTTTGTAGCTGATTGTTGAGCGTTTTTTAAACTCTCGACTCTTAGCTCGAAACTCTCAACTATAATGGAATACATCCCAAACATAATTTTTCTGTTGCTCCTAGTTGGAGCCGGAGCGTGGTTCGCAAAAAATGCTGGCCGGATTCGAAGAAACATCCTTCTTGGAAGAGATGTTAAAATTGAAGGAGACAGCTCGTTGAGAATGAGAACCATGATGAAGGTCGCATTCGGACAATCTAAAATGGTTGTACGTCCTGTTGCAGGGTTTCTTCATATGATTGTTTATGTAGGATTTGTTCTGATAAACATTGAAGTTGCCGAGATTGTAATCGATGGTCTTTTGGGAACTCACCGCATTTTCGCAGCACCTCTAGGTGGATTGTACACAGCCGCTATCGGATTCTTTGAAGTGCTAGGATTAGGAGTACTTGTTTCCTGCGCCATCTTCCTTTACAGAAGGAATGTGATGAAGATTGACCGGTTCCATAATGCTGAAATGGAAGGATGGCCATTCAAGGATGCCAATTACATTCTAATCATTGAAATCGTTTTGATGAGTGCTTTGCTCATCATGAATGCTGCCGAAGCCAACTTTGAGCACAAAGTTGCCGGGCCATTCCTCATAAGCCAATTCATTGCGCCATTATTTGGGGGAATGGATCAGGGCACCCTTCATTTTATTGAGCGCACTTGTTGGTGGGGACATATCATCGGAATTCTTCTGTTCCTTAATTACCTGCCGTTTTCAAAGCATTTTCACATCATCCTTGCTTTTCCAAACACCTACTATTCTAAGCTAAAGCCAAAGGGTGAATTCAATAATCTTGAAGCCGTAAAGAAGGAGGTTGAAATGATGATGGATCCAAATGCCGATCCTTATGCTGCACCTCCAGAGCCAGTTGGCGAACCTCAGAGATTTGGGGCAAAGGATGTTCAAGACCTTTCCTGGGTTCAATTGATGAATGCTTACACGTGTACAGAGTGCGGTAGATGTACTTCTAGCTGTCCTGCAAGTATTACTGGGAAGAAGTTGTCACCTCGTAAAATCATGATGGATACTCGTGATCGTCTTGACGAGGTTGGGAAGAATATTGATGTAAACGGAGGTGAGTTTAAAGATGATGGCCGAAGCCTTTTGGGAGACTTTATTTCGGAAGAAGAACTTTGGGCTTGTACTTCATGCAATGCATGTACCGAAGCCTGCCCAGTAAATATTGATCCACTTTCAATCATCGTAGATCTAAGAAGATATTTGGTGATGGAAGAATCGAAAATCCCAACGGAGTTGGCGCCTGTCTTTACCAATATTGAGAATAATGGTGCCCCATGGCAATTCGCACAAGCGGATCGGGCCAATTGGATAACTGAAGAATAAAATTGAAATGAGCGAAGCGATAAAAGTGCCGTTGATGTCAGAAATGCTTGCCGCTGGTGAGACACCTGATGTACTATTCTGGGTTGGTTGTTCGGGAAGTTTTGATGATCGGGCAAAGAAGATTACTAAAGCGATTGTGAAGATCCTCAATCAGGTAGGAGTGAAGTTCGCAGTTTTGGGAGCAGAAGAAGGTTGTACTGGTGACCCCGCAAAACGTGCGGGAAACGAATTCTTGTTTCAAATGCAAGCCATGATGAACATCCAAGTTCTGAATGGCTACGAGGTGAAGAAAATCGTTACCGGTTGCCCGCATTGCTTCAACACGATCAAGAATGAATATCCAGAATTGGGGGGTACGTATGAAGTAATTCATCATACTCAACTTATCCAGCAGTTAATTGATGAAGGAAAACTGAAGGTTGAAGGTGGCGCGTATAAAGGCAAGAAGATTACATTCCACGATCCCTGTTATTTAGGTAGAGGAAATGGTGAGTATGAAGCACCAAGATCCATAATGGAAAAGTTAGATGGAGAGTTGGCCGAAATGAAGCGTTCTAAAGCCAATGGTCTTTGCTGTGGTGCTGGTGGCGCTCAAATGTTCAAGGAAGCCGAGCCGGGGGATAAAGAAATCAATATGGAAAGGGCAGAGGAAGCAATTGAGCTGAATCCTGCCGTGATTGCAACTGGCTGTCCATTTTGCAACACAATGATGACTGACGGTGTTAAGTATCTTGATAAGCAAGATGATGTTGAAGTATTGGATCTTGCAGAAATGATTGCCAACGCAAATGACCTTTAATCAAATGAAGAAGTTTGAGAATTTTCCAGCCAACTCTAAAGTTTGGATTTATCAGTGTGAGCGGGCCCTGACAACTGATGAGGTAGATTTCATTCTCAATATTGGAAATGAATTTTCTTCACAATGGGCAAGTCATGGTGCTCCGGTTAATGGTGCAATTGATGTTTTGTACAATCGATTCGTGGTTGTTGTCGCTGAGGATAGCGGACAAATTGGTGGCTGTTCTATAGACACCTCAGTAGGGGTGATTCGAAAGGCTCAAGCAACTCTTTCTGTAGATTTCTTTGATCGGATGACGCTCGCATACTTAGCTTCTGATTCAGTCGAGGCCGTTCATGTCAATAAGCTTGATGAAGCGGTTGGCGAAGGTCTTCTCGGTGCGAAAACAACAGTATTCAACAATACCGTGACGGACCTTACTGGTTTGCGAAATGATTGGATGATCCCTTTGGAAAAAAGCTGGGCTTGGGGTAGGGTTTCAACCCACGCATAATTAACGTCTGCGTTTCTTCTTGGCTTTGACTTCGCGAGCTTTCCACTCGAAAATCGCCCATTGATTTAATGGCCTGTATTCATGCAACCATTGAAATCTTCCCAACTTCAATTCAGAAATACTGACATTCTTTAAAGGGGTGAGTTTAGCTGTTGGCTGTCCAAGAAAGACGATTCGTTCAACTTTATTACTGTCCAAGTGAATATCTAAGTCACTGCTTTCAGACTTGTTAACGCTGTCTGGGTTTTTGCCTTCCTCTCCAGTATAGTAAAGAGTTTCCCCATTACCACGAACGTTAACTCTTTGCAATTTTCCTTCATTGAACTGGCCAATCATATGTCGGCCCTGAATCTGATTGAACATCAAACTATCCTCTTCAGAAACGATTAAAGAATTATGCCGCATAAAGAGTTGGTCAATCTTTGAGTCTCTCATCTGAATCCAAATGCTATCGGCTGTCAGTTGGTTGTCTTCTGACCAAAGAACGGGGTCTTTGAACATTCGAATTGTACTATCAACGTAGCTGTAAACCAGTGAATCGCAGCGACCAGACATATCGCTTTTAAAAAACTGAACATCGTGATAAGCAAACAGAATACGCTTTTCAAGTGTAGTGTCCTCAAAGCTATATAACGTGTCAGCATGTAAATAGAGTGTGTCTCCATCCATATTCTGCTTAAGAAGGGCCCGTTCTGTCATTATCACTTTATCCTCCTTGGTAAAGTACTCTGCGTAATCACCCTCAATTAAAATTTTCTCAACCGTGTCTTTAATGGTGACGTTGCATACAGCTATGCCATAGCCTTTATTTCTATCATAGAAGATGCTGTCGCCAGCAATGCTTTGATTCTTAGCGTACATCACAGCATTCTTGTTGAATTGCGAAACATCCTTCTTTGTGTCAAACCATCCGTTTTCGCAATAGATAGTGTTCTCATCACTTACAATGGTGGTTGGGCCGAAGAAAAAAGACACTTCGGACTCCGTGTTGAATAACATTGAATCGCAATTCATCACATATTTTGGATTTCGTAGTTCAACTGATTCAGTGAACAGGAAATTGTTTTGGTTCGAAAAGTAGACTCCAACTAAACTTGTTAGCGTGTCTTTGGCCGATGTTATTTTCCCTCCGTAGTAGTAATTGGCAATATCTGTCTCAAGGTCGTAATGAATGACATTAGACTCGAGAATCATTTCACCATCGTCCATTTTGACGTTTTCAAGTGCTTTTGCTTTTTTCGTTTCCCCATCGTAAAAGAGTTTATCACACCAAGTAAACATTGAATCTCCCTTGTTGATGTGCACATGTCCAAATGCATCAAGACTATTAGTAGAGTAGAGGTATGCACTGTCGCAGTCCATCAACGTGCCTTCATGCTCAAATTGAACATTGCCGATTAACCTACGTGCTTTATGACCAAGGCTCTCGTCATACTCGAGAACATCCGCTCTAATTAGCTTGATTTTCTTTTTCTCCTGAGCTTGAACGAGAATGCTCGGTATCAGCATCAATATGACAAATGCCGTTAAAGAACGAGATAAGAGATTCAATTCGAACCGAATGATTCGCGCCATAACTGGTCAGTTAAAACTTGATGTTGAGTTTAACGTTGAGCTGTCGATCTGTAAGGTAATTCGGAACGGCATAGGACCTTCCTATTACATCGCTAATCCAGACATAGCTTAAAGTATTGTTGATCTGAAGCAAATTGAACACCTCCAAACTTACCCATGCAGACTTCATCCATCGGAACGGGTTCTTAGGTCCTAATTTCTTGTGCTCACCTTTTAACTGATACGAAAAACCTATGTCAACCCTTCTATAAGGTGGAATTCGAAGTGTGTCTCTAAACCGCTCGTTGTCTGGTGGTCCGAAAGGCATACCTGTTCCGAATACCAAATTCAAATGCATTTTAAACTGCGGCAATCGAGGAACGTAATCCTGAAAGAACAATGCGAAATTGACACGTTGGTCTGTCGGCCTAGGAATGAATCCTGGCTCTTTTCGAATTGTACTAACCGCAACGGCATCCTCGGTAATACCAGGTACAATTTCTTCTCCGGCCGCATTAATTCCAACTTCGTAAAAATCATCTTTAAGATCTTCCTGAACCGTCATAACTGAGATACTCGCCCAACTTTCAACGCCTTTCACAAATTCACCATTCAGCTTTAGGTCAATCCCAGTTGCAAATCCTGTGGCTCGGTTTCTACCTTGATAGCGAATTCGAACATTTTCGATCTCGTACGGCACAAGATCATCCATGTACTTGTAGTATGCTTCACCAACAAACTTGAATGGGCGACTCCAAGCTTTAAAATTGAAGTCTGCACCTAAAACTGCATGTACAGAAAGCTGAGCACGAACGTCCTTGCTAATCGTTCCATCCAAAGAACGTAACTCACGATAAAAAGGAGGCTGGTAATACACCCCGCCAGAAACTCTGAACTGTACATCCTTTTTCCACCGAGGCTTGTAGGAATAATTAACTCTAGGGCTAGCTGTGAATTGATCGTTTAAGGTCCAGTAATTGAATCTAGCTCCAACCGTAAGATTGCTTCTAGACGAATCATTGAAGAACCAAGTGTTCTGTAAGAACCCAGTCATTCTGTGGGATGTAAGGTCAATCTCAGTTTTGATTACGTCTTGAACTTCAAGCGTATTCCCAGTATTTATTGGAAGAGAGTAACCAGAAGAGTCAATCATAGTCCATTCTGAAAGTCTGTCGTTGATGTCTTCAACTTGGTACTTGGTTCCGAATCTCATAACTCGATGACCATCCACCCACTTTCCTTTTAAAGCGATATTGTAAACCTTAATGGTGAGGTAGTTCCTTGCGTGATTTAGGAAAGTTCCTATACCTCGATTAAAGGCTACTTCACCAAGATTGTCGCTTCCTAGATCATTGTCTAATGCATCCAACCAATACTGCCCCTGTACATCAAAAGTTTCATCCTCGTTACTCTGATAAATTGAGCCGATAGCCTTTAATGATAGCTTATCATTGATTTGGTGCTTAGAGGTAATCGCGCCAGTCACCGTTTCAAAACGATTCAATTCTTGGCCATCGAAAAACACAGTAAATCGCAGTGCTTCTGCTATGGTTCCAAATTCTGTTTCTCTATTCTGAGGAACGAAATTGTAGCTATTGTTGGAGTAGTGTCCCAATACGCTCAATCTCCATTTTTCGGTAATGTCATATTCTAACAGACCCTGCACATCAGCAAAGTGAGGGCGATAATCACCATCCGTGTCGAGACTTCCCAAGACATATCGATTACTCTTGTATCGTGCACCAAGGAGATAACTGAACTTTCTGTTCTTGGTTGCGCCTTCCAAATGCACAGCGCCACCTTGTAAACTTCCGGAAACTGATCCTCCGAATTTTTCGGGGCGTTTGTACTTGATATCAAGAACGGAACTCATCTTGTCACCATACTTAGCTTCAAAACCTCCGGCAGAAAAACCAATTGATTCAACCATATCTGGATTGATAAAACTCAATCCTTCTTGTTGACCCGAACGAATCAGGAACGGACGATAAATCTCAATATCGTTTACATAGATTAGGTTTTCATCATAGTTTCCACCTCTAACGTTGTATTGAGAGCTCAATTCATTATTGGAAGAAACACCAGGTAAGGTTTTAATCAATGACTCAATACCACCTCCAGATGTAGGAATGACAATAGCCAACTTCGTGTCAATCCGCTGCATGGTGGTAGCTCGATTTCCCTCATCGGCAATTACCATTTCAGGGATTTGAGTCGACTTAATCTTCAATGGAACATCTAACCTCATTCGTTCTCCAGCTTTCAAGTCAAAGCTGAATTGCGATTCTTGAAACGAGATATGTGAAACGATTACAAGAATCGTTTTCCCTGAAGGAACGTCTAATTCGAATTTTCCGTTTTTACCAGAAGTGGTGCCCGAAGCATCATCGATCAGACGAACGTTGGCATCAATTACGGGCTGCCCTTCAGGAGAGGTGATTGTTCCGAATAGTGTGGCATTCTGACCGAACGTGAGGATCGAACTGAACAGAAAAACTGCTAGGGTCAGGTATGAGTATAGGAGTCGATACAAGGCTTCCTATTTCTTTTTCTTACGCTTGAAGTCCCCATTCTTCCATGCTTTGATAAACTTTACCCAAGCCAATGGATTTAGAAGGTTGTTCGGAGGAAGTTGACCTGCGTGGTACAACTGGGCTCGATGTTGCTGCATTGCATAGCGGAAATTCATACTGCCATCCATTGTCAAAGCCTCGGCACGCTCTTTCATTTCTGCTCGATCAAGGTTTCTCCGAGCAATATTTGCTGGATCCTCAGGCAGTTCCAATGCCATAAAAGCAGCGCGAAATTGCTCCTTGGTGGGCCAAGGATATATCACTGCTTCTCGTAGGAAAATCGTGTCCGTATCCATTACTTGAATCAGTGAATACCGATTACTTTTTAGGCTATCAGGAATGACGTATTCAACCTTCTTAAATCCAATTGAGGAAAACTCAATCGTGTCATTTTTTTCGGCCACAAAAGAGAAGTATCCGTAGTAATCACTTATAGTTCCTCTATGAGAATTCTTGATGATAATGTTTGTAAATGGAAGAGGAATCAAACTATCAGCGGCAACAACAACACCTGAGAATTGAATAAGGTCTTTGTCAAGTGGATTTTGAGCGACACTGCGTTCTCCAACTAAAAGAAGGAGCACAACTGCAAATAAAATCTTAAAGAATCGGGGTAGCATTCGCTAGGGTAACGTCAATTATATACAAGTATTATCCAATCTTGAAATTCTCCAAAACTTCAATCAATGATAGTCTTAACTCGTCAGATGTATCCGCATCTTCAAGCATATGCGATTTCATTTTCTCAATGTTTCGGTCAAGTATTTCATTATCAATTCCCGGTTCGAAATTCTCCACTATTGTTAGTGTTTCTAAACACACCAAAAAATCACCCTTCAGGTTGATATCGATAATGCTATCTAGTCTGTGTCGAACATCTATACCGCTCTGCCAAACACATTCAAGCAACTTAGGTCGTAGTTCGTCAAACTTTGCATCAACTAACTCATCAATTAGTATGTCTATTGAAGGTTTGTCCTTCAAGTCATGAAAAAGCTGGAGGACCATTGCGTGAACCAACGTGTTGTCTCCTGTGATTAAACGTTGCATCAAAGGACCAACGAATGTGTGGTCTCCGCTTTTTCTAACTTTATCCAGAGCCTTATTCACAACGGCCTCATCCAAGGAAATCAATTGTTCCAAAACCTCTTTTCTCACACTGTCTTTCATGCCAAAATTTGAAGCTGCGAAGATACCTATTAAAGCCGCTCGCCAAATATGGTAGAACCGACTCGAATCATAGTACTGCCTTCTGCAATAGCGATTTGATAATCACCCGACATTCCCATGGAAATCTGGTTAAAACTTGGTTCCTTGGCAAAGTGATCAGTCTTTAATTGATTGAAGATTTCCTTAATCAATTTGAATTCATTTCGCACCAATCCCGTATCATCTGTGAATGTGGCCATACCCATAACGCCTCGTACCCGAATGTTGGACATAGCGGAGTAATCCACAGAATTCAGGATGACCGCAGCCACAGGTAAGGTCAACCCGAATTTTGCTTCCTCTTGGGCTACGTGAAATTGTAGAAGCACTTCGATAATCCGATGATTCTTTTCAGCTTGATCATTAATTACCCCTAACAATTTGGCGCTGTCAACCGAATGAATCATTGATATGAAAGGTGCAATCTGCTTAACCTTCTTGCTTTGAAGGTGACCAATCATGTGCCATTCAATGTCCTTCGGAAGTTCTTCTGACTTGGAAACTAACTCTTGAATTCTGTTCTCCCCGAAAATTCGTTGACCAGCGTTGTATGCCTCCATAACAGACTCATTCGGTTTTGTCTTGGAAACCGCGACAAGGGTCACCGACTTTGATAATTCGGCTTTAACGCTTTTTAATTGGCTTGCAATGCTCATTGATGGACAATGATACGGAGTGGATCCTTTATGGACTGTGATTTAAGCCACAAAAAAAGGCGACCATTTGGCCGCCTTTTAAATTTAGTTTCTGCAGTTTCAGTTAACCACAAACGCCTTTGTGATTGTCCCTTCGTCATTGGTTGCTCGTAGGTAATAGTTACCAGCAGCTAACTTGTCTTTCGTTATAGTCGTGGAAGGTGAACTGATTGTGTTTGTAAGCACTTGCTTTCCATCGTAGCTGATTACCTCGTACGTTTTGCCAATGAAATTATCTGAGAACGAAATGTTCATTCTATCATTCATTGGGTTAGGAGACAAGTTGATGAATTGGTTTTCTGACTTGTTGTCTTCAATACCAACAGCTGAATAGTCAAGGTTTCGGTACTCTACAATTTGGTTCGGGCCAGAACCGGGGTAACTCGGACCATTGGTTGCAAAATAAACAGAACCTGTGTATGGGTTCACACAAACATCTCTAAGTCTTCCGTAATTGCTGAAATACTCATCCTGACTAGTAATAGAAAGTCCATCTGTGCTCATGTGAATTACAGAAAGTCTTGAATCGCTTAAAGCAAATCCGCCTAAAACCGCCATCAAAACACTATTCTGCCATTCTGGTATTGCCGGGTGGTCATAATATTCTACACCATTAACGGCCGCACATGGAGAGAATTCTGCCAATGGTTCTCTAACGTTATTGGTGTTGCAGAAGCTAATTTCTGAGGTTGTGTTACAAGCTCCTTCAACATTTGGCCAGCCATAGTTTCTGTTTTCTTCAATGATGTTGAACTCATCACTATTGTTTTGACCATGTTCACTACTATAAATGATTCCGTTTGGTCCTTGGCAAAGTCCCTGTGGATTTCTGTGGCCATAGCTATAAACATAGCTTGATGCACTAGGATTGTCGGCAGGAATTGAACCATCAAGGTTGATTCTTAAGAATTTACCGTTGTTGCTGTTCATGTTCTGCGCATTAGCAGTAGATCCAACATCTCCAGTTGACATGAGTATCTTGCCGTCACCGGTGATCATGAGTCTAGATCCATCATGAATATTTGCGCCAGGAATATTATTCAGCAGAATAACTTCATTGCTCAATTGCTCCGTTCCAGAATTCCAATCAAAGCTTGAAAGACGCTCCTTAATCCCACCAGAAGAGTAGTTGTAAACCACGTAAACTTTAGGTGTGTTTTCGAAATCTGGATGAAGAACCATACCGAGCATACCTCTTTCGCTTCCTGATGAAACAGCGCTTTGATGATTTAGAATAACCGTGTAATTACCGTTGGATGGATTTAATCGCAGGATTTGTCCACGCTTTTCTGTTAGCCAAATATGGTCGTCAGGTCCCCAGAGAATTTCCCATGGAATTTGAAGACCGGTGGCCACGACATTCTCTGTAAGAGTAGTCGCTCCAACTGTAATTGTTGGCTGTGCCTGGCATGCCATTCCTAGCATCAAAACGGCAACAAATGGAAGTATAGCTTTAAAATTCATTGTAGATAGTTGTGGGTTCAATGGTGCAATTCGGGCTCGAAGTTAACGATCCTACTTTTTAAGTTGAGTCA
>JBLFWJ010000020.1:0-28927 GCA_047611425.1 Bacteroidia bacterium
GTTATTATCTACCAAGCGTCTTAATAGGTGATGAAAGGTTTACCACGGTTATCTTTTTCGATCCTCAAGGGGAGGGAGGACAACCGCTGTCTAAATATATGGAGTTGGCTGATAATCTAGGGTTAGCTCTAATCGGTAGCTCTGTTTCCAAAAATGGTTTGACAATGGATTTGATATCTGACCATTACCAGAACCTGATTCAAACAATCCGATCCAACTTTAAAGGATCTTCCGGGAAAATCATTCTAGCAGGGTTTTCTGGTGGTGCCAAAGTGGCAACACAGTTTGGGTTATCTGACCCATCGGTTATTGGTGTTGTGGCAACTGGGGCTATGCTTGATCCACAAGGAAAGCGACCCAACATGCCACTGGCTTTGATTGCTGGAAAAGGCGACCTGAATCATCAATCAATGCTTCTGAGTTCATTACAGTTAATGCAGGAAAAACGACAGGTCATGTTCCAGCAATTCGGTGGTACGCATGAATGGTGTCCATTGGGCCTGATGCGAAGTTCGGTGCAATGGATTATGCAAAAACAAAGTTTGATAAATGAAGAGGAGCGAACGAAATCGTTCAATAAAGCTGAGTCTAAATTGGAAGGATTATCAGGGTTAGATGAATTTATCGCGTTGCAGGCACTTGCAACTGCCTATGGCGATTTACCAGAAATGGAATCGCACAAGATTCGATTGCAAGAAATGGCGAGTTTAGGAATACTCACTAAAGAATTGAATGCGCTTTATGAACGGACGGATAGGGAAGAGGCTACCAAGCAGCAATATGTCGAACAACTGCAATATGTCGATCTAATTTGGTGGGAAAAGGAAATTTCACGTCTAAAAAATGAGGCTACTGGCGAGTCGGAAAGGGCCTTTCAAGCTCAGAGACTATTAGGATTCATTGGTCTTTACTGTTACATGACTGCTGATAAAATGCTACAGCAAACAGGAAGTGACCCATCGGGAATTATTGAAGTCTATCTTCTTGCGGAGCCAGATAATCCAAAGGCAGAAAGGATGAAGGCCGAAGTTTTAGGACTTTGAATCGAAATCTATTCTGAACAGATAAGTAATCGTCCTTGTTGCAATGCGTGCATTGCAAAAGGAATATCTTTAGGCCAATCAAAGAATTTAGTAATTATGGCCGCTTCGCTCGATAGAAAACACATCCAATACATTCAAAAGAATTTCAGGAGTAGTTTTCGTTTTCGGCTAATGTTGTGGAAAATGCTTCCAATGGGATTTACGTCAGGGATGAAGATTGCCGAGCTGACAGATGAACGTTGTAAAGTCACAGTTCCATACAAACGAAAGAATAAGAATCCATTTAACTCAACTTTCTGGGCAGTTCTTGGTATGGCTGCTGAAATGAGTTCTGGAGCCATGATGATACAATACACTCATGAGCAAAAGCCTTCCATTGCAATGCTTGTTGCGAATTGCTCGGCCGAGTTTGTGAAGAAAGCAACTGACGTAACCACCTTTACTTGCAATGATGGTTTGAAAATTAAATCTGCTATTGAAAAAGCAATTGATACCAAGGAAGCTCAGCTAATCGAATGTAAGATGACGGGTAAGAATCTGGCTGGCGAGGACATCGCACACTTTATTTTTACCTGGTCAGTAAAGGCAAGAAGTAAATAATAGAATTAAATGATTCCCCCGCAGCATGCCAGTAAAACTCAAATTCATTTCTGAAACATTTGGTTTTACTAGGTTTAATAAATCCTCCGCCTCGTTCCTCGGCACCTCCTTTAAAAAGGAGGAATGGCGACAGTTCCCCCTTGAAAAGGGGGTGCCCGAAGGGTGGGGGATTTTTTACGGGTATGCTGCGGGGGAATCATTTAGAATTATCAGATTGTAGAGCTGACGTAGACTAATAGGTACCCTAATATGCAACCAATTGAGAAGACCCAAAGTCCAAATCTGGGGAAGCTTGATAATGGTAAAGTCAATTGAGCGGTAGAGAATAACAACACGAGATACATCAGGTATGCATAGCTAAACACGCTGAAATACGGCATGTGCTCTACTTCAAAGTTTTCCACTTCCAAAGAGTAGGATCTCACTTGACGTGAAATTTGGCTTACATGCAAGCGTATTACTCCTTTATCCAATTGTCGCGGATGGACATGTTCTGGTGCCAAACCGAAAGTTCTTGACTCGGTTTTTGTCTTTTTCAATTCGTTGCCTTCGAAAATAAACTCGATACATTCTTCCTCATAAACAGACGTAGGTAGGAAGTTGTCCGCAGTAAACATCAGGGCAATCAGAAAAGTAAGCTTAGCTGATTTCTTAGTCATGCGAATGATCCAGAGGTCTTCACTGTCCTTTTCTTCTCCAACTTTGTGGATAACCTCATCCTTGTCCGGACGGTTTGGTTTAAAGGGGTGTTGTGACATATTCGGATTTCAATTCTTAGAACAAGGAACGATTTTACGGCAAATAATTGTGCCTAAATAAGACCATGATTGATAGAATGATTTCCGTTTTTAAACAAGAAAGGCCATGCAGAACTGCACGGCCTTTCAAGCTTTTAAAATGGTTTATCAATGTGGAAGAATCGAAATTCTTTTGTTGATGTTTCGGTTAGGAGTTACAACGGATACATTGTAAGCACCTTGTGAAAGGTCTGATAAATTCAAGGTCATAATCTTTGCCCCATTCCAAGGATTAGTGGTGATTAATCGTCCAGTCATATCAAGAATATCAACAGAAAGAACTTCTAAATCACTGCTTAATTCAAGTTTAACCATTCCAGTTGTTGGGTTTGGAAACAACATGAAAGCATTTTCATCAGCTTCGTTTATCCCAACGTTATTTCCGATGCTCACACTAACTGTGTTTTCGCAACCTGTAGCATCAGTCACTGTTACTACATAGTTCCCAGCAGAAAGATTATCGACTGTTGAGCCAGAAGCACCTCCTGGTGACCAAGCGTAAGTGTATGGCGTTACACCACCTGATCCAGTTACTGTGGCCGAACCGTTGTCACCACCGTCCCATAGATTCTCATCAATAATATTTGAAGAACCACCGGTTACTTCAATAACAGAAATGAAATCTTGCATTACTATAGTGTTGGACCCTGTGCTGTTTGTGATGACTAGTGTTACGTCAAAATCTCCAACAGTATTGTAACCTATAAAAGGTGCGTTGGATGTGCTTGTGCTTGGGCTACCACCTTCGAAGGTCCATGCTCGAGTTGTTCCTACACTAGGTGTGCTTTCATTTGAGAATATTACCGACTCACCAAGGCAAACATTATTACCGTTTGAACTGAAGTCTGCGACAGGCATCGGTGCCACAAATGGCAAACAGAATCCTTGCGTTTCTTCACTATCAAAATTTCCTCCACCAATCATTGGTTCTCCGGATGGAGCATCGAGAACGTACAATCCTGAACCGACATTACAGCAAATTCCATTACCTCCACTGTCATAAATAGTGAATTCGTAGCATCCGTCAGGAAGACACAATATTTGATGATGAGTTGTAGTTGCGGCCGTGTATGGATCGCTTGACAACACAACATTACTCATGTCGTCAAAAAGATCCCAAGACGTTTGAGTCGGCTGCGCATCAGTTCTTAATTCTAAGTCAACAGAATTTCCAGCCTGAACGGTAAATGATACGTTGATAGTGTCATTTAGAATGTTCTCGTCAGCGCCACCATTGGCAGAAGTAATGATAAACTGCATAGAATGAAGCCCTTGAGAAAGAGGGTAGTTTCCGATGCTCACAACCTCATTATCTGTGTATTCTAAATCGCCCGTCCAGTTATAAGGTGTCTGAGCGGTCAAATCAATTGACCAATTGATTGTCGCGGCAGTTAAGTTGTCGTTACCGCTGTTTACTAATAGAAGATCAACATCCACTGAGGTACCACAAACTATTCCTCCATCCTCTACAGACTCAATTGATGGTAAGCCAGCGTCAATTGAAAACGCTGATGCATTTGGATCCCATCCGTCCATAATTGTTGTTCCAGTATTTCCTGGATCAAGCCAATCTTTAAGGCGGCTTGCAGCACTTGCGCCATCCCATGAAACATCAAATTTACCATACACATCACCTCCATTAGGATTAGTGCAACTTGATGATCCACCAAAAAGCTGACCGATAATCCTGTGGTTTTCATCAAGTAATGGCGAACCTGAAGAACCCCCTTCAGTTACGCCTTCATTCCAGTTTACATCCCAAACTTGGGCTCCACTCCAAACTTGGGATTGCGGAGATTGAAAGTCATGTGATATTTTCTTAATGTCTCCAGACGGATGGTGGATACACGTAGTTTCGTCAGCAACGCTTCCAGATCGATCCCACCCTGTAAAGAAAGAACCGTAAGACAATGGTGGCTCACTATTCAATTCTAAAAGGGCCATATCCGAAGCGGTATTATTAGCTCTTAGAACAGAACCGGTAACGGTCTGATTGGTTGGCCCAGAATTTCCAGCACATGTGCTGGCCTCGTAGTTGAATCTAAAAACGTAAGTACCAGGACTTCCAGAACCGTCAGTACAGTGATTTGCAGTTAGCAAGTATGGTGTACCTGATTGTGGAACATCGGTAATCATCGATCCGGAGCACACAAATCCATTCAGTATCAAAGCAACTGCACCAGAAGTTTCATCCTCCCAACCAATTCCTTCAGGGCAGATAACATTAATGTTGCAAGCTCCTGAACCACCGCCTGCGGCACTTTTGTTTGAAGAAGTTCCAAGGATGTCCTTATAACCATGAATCACTTTATTCAGACCAAGTGTTCCTTGATGAAGAACTGCCAACGGCTCGAAATACTCCAACGTTGCGTGATCACCTGCAATTAGATAGGTTGCGAATTCTCCGCTTTCCTGATTATTTGTGGCCGTGAAGGCACCAAGTGTTTCATTCTCATTATGGATATGAAATGAAGCACCTTCTGGCATATAGAATCCATCAAAGGTGAAGTTTAAAGAGTGCGCTCCTTCAGAAACCACATTCAACCTCCATACTCTATCTCCATTGCTAAGTGATTCCCATTGTCCTGAATTGCTGAACTCGATATCAACGTTCTTATCGATACCAAATCGGAAAGGAGCTACAACCTCAATATTAGCATCGTCTTCTGCCAAAAGAACAGCATGGTTTGTTTCTGTCGTCTCAAAAGCAGGAACTACAGATTCAAGGCTATGAGCCGATTGACTGATTGGCAAAATATTCTGGCTTACCTGCGCTTGAATTGTAATTGCGGTCAGAAGCAATGCGGCAACTGAAGTAAATATTCTTTTCATGAAATTTCGTTTGGTTCTTGGCGGCTAAAGGTAGAATTCTAGACAAGAGATCATTGCGTTCATGAGTCAGTCATTCGGTCTTCGCTACGACCATAAGACGAACAAACTCAAAAACGTTGCGACCTAATTGGTCGACTCATTGAAAATCGAATACTGAGATTGGTAATGATTCGTAACGCTCCTTATCAAAGCGATAGAGTTTGGCTGGTTTGTGGGCTACCCCAGACTGCTTCTCCGCTAAGGGTTCAAGAAAATTCAATTTCAGAATTTTCCTTCTGAAATTTCGTTTGTCTAGCTCTGTGTCAAGGATTATCTCATACAACTGTTGCAGCTGTCCAAGGGTGAATTTTCGTGGCAAAAGCTCAAAACCGATGGGGTGATTTCTGAGCTTGTTTTTCAATGCTTTTAAGCCTTTTTGCAGAATTTCGTTGTGATCAAAGGCCAGATTAGGCACTTCTTCCAGAGCATACCAACCAGCGTTTTTAGCAAATGATGAAACGTTGATTTCAAAATTCTCAGGGCGAATCAAACTGAAATAGCCAATGGTAATTACCCGCGCTTCTGGGTTTTCGCGAATTTGCTCCAACCAGTGTTGGTCTCCTTCATTTGCTAATCGGGAAGGGTCGCCAAAAGCTGCAAACTGCTCCAAATAGATTTGATCGAGGCCTGTTAGTTCGCCTAAAACCCTCGTTGCAGCTTCATTTAAATTCTCATCATTCTTGATTAAGTCTCCTGGAAGTGCAGTATCAATTGAGTCTTCTCCCTCTTCATACTCATGGTTTCGTTCCATGAGTAGAACTTTCAATTTGGCATTCTGAAATCCAAAGACCACACAGTCTACCGATACATTTGGATTCAGGCCAATTTTTCTGTTCTCTTTCATTTGTTGAAATTCGCGGTGAAAGTAGGGCCTAAAGTAAATAGTTTATTTAGTTAGTGTCATATTAACACTAACTTGCTTTCTTTACCGTTCAATTCAATTGAAGAAATGATATTAATTGCAGACAGCGGAAGTACCAAATGCGATTGGAAGTTGATTGATGGTGATGAGGAGGTCGGCTCTATCAGTACGATGGGATTCAACCCATTTTTTCACAGCGAGTCAATCATAAGTGCAACTATCAAAGCACAAGGCATGCTTTATAAGTATGCTGACCAAGTGACGGATATTTACTTCTACAGCGCAGGATGTAGCAGTCCAGATTTGAATAAAGTAGTTGAGAAAGCACTTCGAACTTTATTTACCGATGCGAATATTCTGGTTGATCATGATGTGCTTGGAGCAGCATTAGCCGCTTGCCAAGGAGAACCTGGAGTGGCATGCATTCTTGGTACTGGGTCTAATTCGTGTTATTACGATGGACTTTCCGTTTATGAGGAAATCCCATCACTGGCCTATATTCTTGGAGATGAGGGAAGTGGAAGTTGGTATGGAAAACAGGTTTTGCGTGATTATCTGTACAATCTTGAAATACCCGAGGGGCTCAGGCAGGAACTGCGGAATCAGGGTCATGACAAAGATTCTATCCTAGAGAACATTTACATGAAAGACCACGCCAACGTTTATTTGGCTTCCTTCATGAAAACGATTGCTAAATATCGTGATACTGAATACGTAAAGACCATGATTCATGAAGGGATGCGAGCATTTCTAGTACGCCATGTGTGCTGTTTTCCGAAACATAAAGAGGTGAAAACAAATTTTGTAGGATCGATCGCATTCTTCTTTCAAGATATTTTGAAAGAGGAGGCAGAGAAATTAAATGTCACCGTTGGAAATGTAGTTAAGAAGCCAATTGATGGTTTAGTTGAGTATCATCTTAAACACCCGGTTCAATAATGGGAAGATTGTACGAATCGCTTGGTAGAGTACTTGCATGGGGCCAATCCGATTCTGGATTGCTAGTGAGCACGGAAGTGGCCGAAGTCAGACTGACCGTTTATTCTGACTCAGTTATCAGAGTATACATGGAGCGTACTGAGAACGTACCTCGCGAGTTGCCATATGCAGTTGTCGCTAAGCCAGAAAAGACTGAGTTCGAAGTCAAAGAGACTGAGGACATGCTCGTATTAAGAACCGCGAAAATCAAAGTTCTGATCAGTCGGAAACCTCTGAGAATTTCCTTTTGTGACCTAGAAGGAAACTTCCTTAATGAAGATGATTGCGCGCTTGGTTCAGGATGGATAGGAGATACTGTTGCAACTTATAAAGCACTAAAACAGGACGAAAAGTTTATTGGCCTTGGCGAGAAAACTGGGCCACTAAACAGGCGGGGAAACGCCTACACACATTGGAATACGGATCATTTCGCATATCCAACAGATGCTGATCCTCTATACTGTAGTACGCCATTTTACATGGGTATTCATGAAGATGGCCATTATGGAATATTCTTGAACAACAGCCATCGTTCCGTTTTCAATTTTGGCGCAAGTAACGATCGGTTCTCTTCCATTCAGGTTGAAGGTGGGCCATTGGACTACTTCTTTTTTCACAATGATTCGGTGGCGGATATGGTCAACGATTATTCTTGGTTAACAGGAAGAATAGAGCTGCCACCAAAATGGGCTTTGGGATTTCAGCAATGTCGGTACAGCTATTATCCAGACAAGGAAGTTCTGAATGTCGCTCGAACCTTCCGTGAGAAACAAATACCTGCAGATGTCATTTATCTGGACATTCATTACATGCAGGATTACAAGGTCTTCACTTTTGATGAAGAGCGTTTTCCGGACCCTAAGAAATTGACATCCGAATTAGAGAAGGATGGTTTTAAAACTGTGGTTATTGTGGATCCCGGAGTAAAACGAGAAGAAGGTTACGAGCCTTGTGACGATGGTATTAAGGAAGATGTTTTTGTAAAATATCCGGACGGAGAATTACATGCTGCTCAGGTGTGGCCAGGGTGGAGTTACTTCCCGGATTTCACCAAAGAAGAAGGTCGAAACTGGTGGTCGGAGAAAATGAAGTTCTACACCGATAACGGTATTCGAGGTTTTTGGAATGACATGAATGAGCCCGCTAGTTGGGGGCAGATGACGCCAGATCTGATTGAGTTTGATTGGGAAGGGGAGAAAACCACTCATCGCGAAGCGAGGAATGTTTATGGAGGATTGATGTCTCAGGCCACCAAAGAAGGTGCAGAGAAACACTTGGACAACAAGCGCCCGTTGATGTTGACCAGAGCAGGCTTTTCTGGTGTGCAGCGCCATGCGGCAGTTTGGACAGGTGACAATATTGCTTCGGATGAACACATGTTGGCCGGAGTTCGATTGATCAATAGCATGGGATTAACCGGAATTCCTTTTGCTGGCTACGATGTAGGTGGATTTGTTGATGAGGCTTCGCCTGATCTTTTCGCCAGATGGATTTCTATCGGGGCGTTCAGCCCGTTTTTTAGGGCACACAGTATGATTGGCACTCGTAATGCCGAACCTTGGACTTTTGGTGAAACCACCGAAGCCATTGCCCGGAATTACATCAATCTTCGATACAAGTTGATGCCGACTATTTATACGGCTATGCATCGAGCAACCATTGATGGAATGCCACTTGTAAGGTCGTTGGCAATGCTTTATCCGAAGAATGAAAAGGTGTATGATTCGGCCTATCAGAATCAATATATGTTTGGCGAAAGTCTTTTGATTTGTCCAGTTGAAAGCACCAAAAAGCTGGTTCGAGTTTACTTACCTGAAGGTGATTGGTATGATCTGTTTACCAATCAGCATTATGCTGGAAATCAAGAAGTGGTGGTTGATTGTCCGGTTGAGAAACTTCCAATTTTCGTGAAGCGAGGAGCACCGATTATTACCCAAAGTTTGGTTCAATCTACTTCGGAGGATCATGATGGAGTGATGAGTTTGCATGTTTGGTTCAAGGCTGAAGGCACGACCTGCATTTACGAGGATGATGGAGAGTCTTATGATTTTAGAAAGGACAAGTGGAGCTCACGGATGATTCAATACGATTGTCCGAACAACACGATTTTGTTTGGTGTGCAGGATGGTGATTTCCCAAGCACATTCAATCGTGTAAGAGTTATCTGGCACGGCTTTGAGGATAGAAAAGTGAAATCGGCAAATGTCAGTTTGAGCGGAGTCGAAGACCTAGATGCAACTCAAGTTGACCACAAATGGGTGGATGATCTGCCAAACTTTGATCCACTTGGAGCAAAGGTTAATTCGTATTCATGCAATACATACCAGGTTGAATTTGACAATTCCGAGGATGCGTTTGAATTGACTTGGGAGAGTGAATTAATAGAACACTGATGAAACGGATTGAAATGATAAGAACTGATTTTCCCCGTATGAAATCTTTAAGTGCTCAGTGGTTGAAATTTGGATTGCTTGTTTCCGTCATTTCCTGTTCGCCACCTGAACCTGAGGTGAGTCAAGTACAGCATTCCGACCTTATTCTTGGCTTGGGGTCACCGGTTACATTACCTGTTTCCTCTCCGGCAAGCATCAACCTGAACGATTACGTTTTGGATGCATCCAAGTTGGATAGTGTATCAGTTGAAACACCCATCACGATTGCTCTTGGTGAGGATTTAATGGCAAATCTCAACTGGGATAAGCCGCTTCCACCTTTAGTGGAAATGCAACTGTGGTCTGGTGGAATTCCTTCAACGATTATGTTAAGAAGGTCTCAAAAGCAAGAGCTGAAACTGAATTATTCTGGTGAAGCTGAATCAGTACATATTGCAGGTGAATTCACTGGGTGGAGTGCAAAAGGTCAGGACTTTGAAAAGGTTGATGGAGCTTGGACTAAAACGATATTCTTGGATCCGGGTATGTATCAATACCAATTGGTGATTGACGGGACTTGGATATTGGATCCGTCAAATCCGGACAGCGTTGACAATAATGTTGGAGGAATGAATTCGCTTCTTAACGTAGGCGGATTGGAGCAGGAGGGAAGATCCATTCTTCGAGCGGATTCTTATTCCGAAGGAAAGATTGATGTGCTTTATCAAAGCGCTCCGCTTCAGGTTTATGCGTTATGGGAAAACCATCGTTTGCCGTATGAAGCAGTGCAGTATGTGAGTGAAGAAATTTCGATTTCGATTCCGGAGGCTGCAATAAAGAAGGACTACTCAACGCTTCGGGTGTGGAGTTACAATAATCAAGGAGTATCCAATGACCTTCATATTCCATTGAAAAATGGTGTTCCAGTTTTGAATAAAGCTGATGTACCAAGACAGGATTGGCACTCGGCTCAGCTTTACTTTATGATGGTGGATCGCTTTATCAATGGTGACACCTTGAACGATGATCCATTGGTGGATCCAGATGTTCATTACAAAGCCAATTATCAGGGAGGTGACCTCACGGGTATTCATCAAACGCTTGACAAAGGCTATTTCGAAGATCTAAGTATGAACACGGTTTGGGTATCACCAATTACTCAAAACCCGTTAATCGGATACGTTGAATTCCCTGCTCCACACCGGAAGTTTTCGGGCTATCACGGGTATTGGCCAATCTTGAATACCAAGGTGGATCACCGTTTGGGAACGGAGCAGGAATTAAGAAACCTCATTGATGCTTCGCACGCCAAGGACATGAATATCATTCTTGATTTCGTTTCGAATCATGTTCATGAAGATCACCCTAGCGTGAAAGAACATCCAGAATGGAAAACTCAACTTGATCTTCCAGATGGAAGAAAGAACATTAGAATTTGGGAAGATCAGCGATTGACGACTTGGTTCGATACGTTCCTTCCAAGCTTGGATCATTCCATACCTGAAGTGACGGAAATGCTTTCGGACACGGCTTTGTTCTGGGTTAAGGATTTTGGATTTGATGGATTTAGACATGATGCTACCAAGCATATTCCCCAAGATTTTTGGAGAACATTAACAAGAAAGATCAAGGAGGAAGTGATTGTGGAAAAGGGCCAATCAGTCTTTCAAATTGGAGAAACCTTTGGTAGTCGTGAATTGATAGGATCCTATATCGGGTCAGGTATGATGGACGGAAAATTCGACTTCAACCTCTATTTCGATGCTCGGAATGTGTTTGCGATGGACTCGGAGGATTTTGATCGATTGGGAACTTCGTTGCAAGCTTCTTTGAGCTATTACGGCAATCATCACCTAATGGGCAATATTACTGGAAACCATGACCTGCCTCGTTTTATCAGCTACGCGGGAGAAGGATTGAAGTTTGGAGAGGATGAAAAAGAGGCCGGCTGGAACCGGGACATCAAAGTAGAAAACCCCGTTGGCTATGATAAACTTGGGCAGCTAATCGCATTTATGTGGACTATTCCGGGGATTCCAGTTATGTATTATGGTGATGAGTTTGGAATGCCAGGTGCAGGAGATCCTGATAATAGAAGGCTGATGCGATTTGATTTATCAGAGGATGAGTCTGCAATGCTCGAGACTACAAAGACAATTACTGGGCTACGTGCCGATCATCTTGCCCTTCAATTTGGAGATATTTATGACATCAATGCCGAAGGTAAATCAATGTCCTTTAAGAGGAAATACTTTGAGGATGAAGTCATTGTCGTCTTCAATAAAAACAGTTCGCAACAAATGATTTCGGTATCTGATGAAACCGGGGAATGGAAGAATCACTTCGGAAGCAAGATGCATTTTGAAGATGGCAACTTGGAAATTCATGTTCCAGCCTATGGCTTTGAAATTCTAACTAAGAATTAAGGATTATTTGTTTTCGACATCAAGACTATCAACTCTAAACTAGCTACTCTCAACTCAGAAGATGAAATACTTACCCATCCTTTCATTGGCATTTCTGATCTCTTGTGGAGGCCAAGAAAAACCTACCGAGACTGCCGATAATTCAGAAGTGACGGCAGATACGGTTGCCACCGTTTCTTCAGATTGGCACAACAACAGCGTTATCTACGAAGTCAATCTTCGGCAAATGACGGAAGAAGGAACCTTCAAATCATTTCAAGATCAGCATTTAGATCGATTGGAAGATCTTGGTGTAGAGATCCTTTGGTTCATGCCGATTTTCCCGATTGGAGAAGAGAAAAGAAAAGGAACCATGGGCAGTTACTATGCTGTTCAGGATTATCAGGCTACCAACCCTGAGCATGGAACCATGGAAGAGTTTAAGGCTTTGGTGGATGCGGCTCATGCCAAAGGCATGAAAGTGATCTTGGATTGGGTAACGAATCACACCGCTTGGGATAATGTTTGGCTGGCCGACCACCCAGATTGGTTTACAAAGGATGAGAATGGAAACTACGTCCCACCAGTTGCAGATTGGAGTGATGTGATGGATTTGAATTACGACAACGCGGATATGCGAGAGGAGATGATCAAAAGTCTAGAGTTTTGGCTCAAGGAAGCTGACATTGACGGTTACCGTTGTGATGTGGCTGAAATGGTGCCATTGGATTTTTGGGTTGATGCGCGCAAAAGGCTGGATGCAATCAAACCAGTTTTCTTCTTGGCTGAAGGCGAGCCAGCCGAATTGCATGAAGCGTTTGATATGACTTATGCGTGGAGTTTTCATCACTTGATGAATGAAGTTTCAAGAGGGGAGAAGGGCGCATCAGATGTGGCGGCTTACTGGAGTGATCATCAAACCAAGTATGCTGAAGATGATTACCGAATGCAATTCATTACAAACCACGATGAGAATTCTTGGAATGGTACCGCCATTGAACGAATGGGAGAGAATCGAAAAGGGTTCGCTGTATTGACCTACACTGTTCCAGGCATGCCATTGATCTACAGCGGAATGGAGGCGGACATGGATAAACGATTGGAATTTTTTGAAAAGGATGTAATCGATTGGAAAGATCTTCCGTTGAATGAGTTTTACCGAAAGCTCAATCTTCTAAAGACCAATCATGCTGCCTTGGCAAATGGTGCAGCAGGAGGTTCCCTTGAATTCGTGGATACTGGCAACGAAAAAGTCTTAGCCTACTTCCGTTCTAAGGGTGATAAGCACGTGCTTACGGTCATCAACTTTTCTGATCAAAAGGTGGAAATTGACATAAACCATGAAGCCCTAAATGGACAATACTTTAGATGGTTTATTGGAGCTCCGGCTAAGCTAAAAGGCAATTTGAATGGTAGCCTCAAAGCAAACAGCTATTTGCTTTTGGTGAAACTATAGTCTCATCCAAATTTTTAGAAATGAAAAAGCCCAACGGAGAATTCCGTTGGGCTTTTCGCAATTAAAGGGATTGCCTTTATACGATAGCGACCAACTCTACTTCAAAGATCAATGTGCTGTAAGGCTTGATATCCGCTCCTGCACCACGCTCACCGTAGGCAAGGTTGTAAGGGACAAATAGCTCCCACTTTGATCCAACAGGCATTAACTGCAATGCCTCAACCCAACCTGCAATTACTCCATTAACTGGGAATGTCGCTGGCTCGCCTCGATCAACAGAGCTATCGAATACTTTTCCGCTAATTAAAGTACCATGGTAATGAGTTGTTACTTGATCAGTAGCAGCTGGCTTAGCGCCACTTCCTTCTGTTATCACCCGGTATTGAAGCCCACTTTCCAAAACAGTAATGCCATCTTTCTTTGCATTTTCTGCAAGGAAAGCTTCGCCTTCAACTCCAGCCTCAGCTTTCATAGATTCCTGCGCAGCTTGAAATGCTTTTCCAAGCACTTGCTGAATCTCTTCTGGTTGCATCAATAAATCGGTACGCTCAAAATGATGCTGAAGTCCTTGTGCCAAAGCGGCTGTATCAACTTCTTTAAAACCTTGCTCTGCAAGATTTGCTGCCATGCTCAATCCAAGTGCATAACTTACTTTTTCTTTTTCTGATGTAAAACTCATCTATCTAAATTTCAATTATTGTTATTGTAATGAAAAGCCTCGGGCAGCCATTTTGTTGCAACCCGAGGCTTTTTTATTCTTCTCTAAATCAATTAGTGAATTCCGAAAGCAACCATAGCATCGGCAACTTTCACAAACCCGGCAACGTTGGCTCCGGTTACATAATCAACGCTTCCGTCTTCACGTGTTCCGTACTTCACACATTGGCTGTGAATGTCCTTCATAATTGACTTTAATTTCTCGTCAGTTTCCTCACGAGTCCAAATCATCCTTTGGCTATTCTGAGCCATCTCCAAACCAGAAACTGCAACACCACCAGCATTAGCAGCTTTACCTGGACCGTAAAGAATTTTAGCATCTAAGAATACGTGAACTGCGTCAAGATCACTTGGCATGTTCGCTCCTTCTGCAACACCGATGCAACCGTTTCCAAGAAGAGTCTTAGCATCTGCACCATTCAACTCATTTTGAGTTGCACATGGGAAAGCAATATCACAAGAGATTGACCATGGTCGCTGACCTTCCATGTACTTAGCATTTGGATATTGCTTTACGTACTCACTAATTCGGCCTCGCTTGTTGTTTTTCAAGTCCATTACGAACGCCAACTTGGCGGTATCAATTCCATCGGCATCGTAAATGGTACCACCAGAATCAGATAAGGTTAGAACCGTGGCTCCGAGTTCTAGACATTTTTCAGCAGCATATTGTGCCACGTTTCCAGAACCTGAGATAAGTACTTTCTTTCCGTTCATGCTGTCACCTTTTTTGGTTAGCATTTCCTTCATGAAGTAAACAGCTCCGTAACCAGTAGCTTCCGGACGAATGTTACTTCCACCAAAGCTCATTCCTTTTCCCGTAAGAACGCCCGTGTATTCACCTTTCATTTTCTTGATTGCACCGAATAGGTATCCAATCTCACGACCACCAACACCGATGTCACCTGCAGGTACATCTTGGCTTGCACCAACATATTTTCCAAGTTCTGCTGCAAAAGCTTGACAGAAACGCATCACTTCTCGGTCTGATTTTCCTTTAGGATCAAAGTCAGATCCTCCTTTTCCTCCACCTAATGGCAAAGTTGTAAGGCTGTTTTTAAAGATTTGCTCAAAAGCCAAAAACTTCAATACACCCAAATTCACGCTTTTGTGAAATCTAAGACCTCCTTTGTATGGCCCGATTGAATTGTTGAATTGAACGCGGTATCCACGGTTCACATGGATTTCTCCTTTGTCATCCTCCCAAACAACTCGGAATACGATGATTCTATCTGGATTAATAAGTCGCTCAAGAATCTTGTTGTCTTGATAAACTTTGTTTTCAAGGTAAAATGGTGCGATCGTTTCAATGATCTCTTCCACGGCTTGATGGAACTCAGGTTGTCCTTCATTCTTTAACCTAACCTGGTTCATGAATGTGGAGACAAACTCCTTTGTATCTGTATTTGCTACAGTTGATGTTTCTGACATGATGGATTGATTAAAATCGGGGCAAAAGTAGTTTTCTCTTCAATACGAAACTCCAATTTTCAAGAACGCTCAAAGGCGACCAAATGGTCGCCCTTGAGTCCAGTTCCCGGCTGGGTTCTCAGGCAACTCTCATTGCCTGCAACATGATCCTTCCTTCACCCAGACTTTTAACTGGGCCATCCAATGCGGTCAGTTCCTCCACAGTGATGTTAAAAAGGTCAAGTCCACTAGTCTCTTTGTAGTTTTCAAGTACCGTTCTGAATTTGTTCATCATAAGAACGGATGGTATTTCATCTTCCGAGCGGATTCCAAGGGCATGCTTTACGCTTACATCTTGTCTACACTCTTGAATTAGTTGCGAATCCGACCAACCAAGACCCTGCTTCATAATCATCATGGCGATGAGCGTGTGTACAGGAAGCAAAGACTTTACGCCTTCACCAAAAACCTCATCATAAAATTCCAATTCCAATTTGTCGGTAATATTCACTCGGAAGGATGCAAACCATTCTAGGTCGTTTGAGTTCAAGTTTCCGATGAACTCATTGAAGTTAGGATAGCCGAACCCTGGAGAGAGTTGCTTTACCACTTTTAAGTATGAGGTTTCCATAAGGAGTAGGTTTTGTAGGTTCTTGATTGGTCGGGTATTCGGCAATTAAGCCACTTTCAATAACTGCTTCTTTGCAGGAGCATAAGTCTCCTTAGCAGACGGGAATGCTTCTGCATGAACATCAGCAGCAAACCGATTTACAGCGTCCTTCATAAGGTCGGCTCCATACATGTAGGTTCTTACGAACTTAGGCTTGAAGTCAACACACATTCCCAGCATATCCTGAAGAACAAGTGCTTGTCCGTCCATGTGGATTCCCGCTCCTACACCAACTGCAGGTACCGTGATTGCATCTCGTACAGCTTCTCCAACATGAGCAGGAACAGCTTCTACAACCACACTCACACATCCAAGTTCTTCTAATTTCTTAGCGTCATTTACTATCTGGATTTCAGCTTCAAGACTTTTTCCTTGAACTTTAAATCCGCCAACCATATTATGGTGTGATGGTGTAAGGCCAACATGTCCAATTACTGGTATTCCAGATTCAGATAAGTGAGCAATCAAATCTTCGTTTCCTGCAACGCCTTCTATCTTGATAGCGTTTGCACCAGCTTTAATCAACTTCTCAACGTTATCCATCGCATCCTTAAGGCCTTTACGGTTAGCCATAAAGGGCATCGCAGCGATCAAAAACTTTTTAGGAGCACCTTTCTTAACTGCTCTTGTATGCATAGCGATATAATCGACTTCGCAGTTAAGCGTGTCTTCATGTCCATGCATAATCATTGATGCGCAGTCTCCTATAAGAATACCATCAATATCAGTTTCGCTAAGAATTTTTGAACTCCAGTAATCGTAAGAAGTAACGATTACCAACTTCTTTCCTTCTTTCTTTAGATTGATAAAGTTTTGCTTCAGACTCATGACTTTAGGTTTTTTGATCGTTGGGTGGTCAGGCCCTCAAACCGGTTTGTTTCAAATTGATAGTCCAAATGTGCGGCAACACTCAGGACTAATCATATAGAATATCTTACTGTAAGAACATTCAAAATGAATTAAAAAGTCATTAAAGCCAGTGGTGAAGAAGCTATAAGGAGGTATGAAAAGTATGTTAAAAAGGGTTTCGGAAAATAGATATTTGGCTTAAATTATTAGCCAAGCGTTAATTTTACTGGGATGAACGACCTAAACTGAGGTATCAATGGATGAACGACCAACCGGTTATTCTACCCTATTGGCTATACCTTATATATTATATATAGGAGTAGCGTGGACGATTTCCTCTGTCAAGTTTGAGGAATAGGGACGGTCATTCAAGCGGGCATCAAACCATAAGTGGAAACAGATTATCTCTGCTGACTCTGGAATCCATCTTAATCCCAGCTCTTTCGAATAAAGTGATTCCAACTCATCCTTCTTATTAACCATAGTTCGTTTGAAATCGTAGCTGTTGTTTCTCAACTCAATTAGAATTGAAAGAATTAGCTGATCGCGCTTACTTGTTGCAACCTCTTTCAACCCTTCCTTAATAAACTGACGAAGGTTTACAATCTGAGAATCTGCAAGATCTTCTTTGTCCCCTTCAATGTCGAGTATGATATTGAATACTCTAATCGCCACATTATATCCCTGCTTATCCCTGAGTAGCACATCAGTGTCTAGTAGAAATTTTCGTGCAGCTTTAAAATTCTGAGAGCAAAATGAAGATACAGCTGCGTAATACGAATACTTAGCAATGTTCGCTTCGTGCTTCAGCTGTATTGCAACCTCAATAATTGATTCTACAAGTTCGGAAGCTTCGGTCAATTTTTCTTGATAGAGGAGTAGGTATAAATCCTGACCAAGAACAGTTAGATAATGAACGGAGTTTTTCGCTGCGTGCTGTTTGGAGTTATCTATATATGGTTTTGCAGCAACGTAATTGAATTGATAAATATGGTTTTGCGCAATATTTAGATTAGCAATTATAATCCGCACTCTATTACCAACTGACTTATTGTTTGTCAAAAGATCAAGCATCAACTTAAATTGATCTGTTGCTTCTTTATAATCCAATTGAATCTGAGCAATCTCCGAAGTCATTGTGTAATACTCAAATCCAATAATTGCGGACCCAGTGTCATTGAAGTCCTTCTCAAGAACAGTTATTGCCTTTTCAACAGCCTTCCGGTAAGAACCATCTGGGTCGGTAAGGTTCAGTCCCTTAGATCTGAAGTTGATCTGAAGTTCTTCCTTTATATCCAGCATACGATAAACGGCAGTCATGCATTCTTGATAGAATTTAATGCTGGCGGTAATCTTTTTATGCTCCTTGCTTTGGGTTGGCCCTCGAAATCGTTGCCTGTACAGAACCAGCATTTCAATGAGGTCGGCATACTTCTCACCTTTTTGAGCCTGTTGAATTGCGGAAAGGTAGAGCTGTCCAGTTAGCTCCCTGTGCCCCTTAAGGTTTAACATTCCAATCTGAATTCGCTTTTTCATCAAATCAGAAAAATCAATTCCAGATTCGGTTAAAAAGCCCTCACGTTTGATATTGATATCTAAGACAAAGGTTTCATAGACTTTATCCCTTAGCCTTTGGATGCTTAATCTGGCAGTTACGAGGCTGTTCTTGCCAAGCTTTTTCCTAAAGAGGTCCAAAGTCTTTTTAGGATCCTCATGTTTTAAGATGAGTTCCGTAAGCACCAATCCTTTTGGTTTGAATCCTTTTTTTCTGGATTCAAAAGCAGATAAGAATCCCTTAAGCACAGAAATCTCGCTTGAGCTGAGTTTTCTCACTAGAACATGAAGCAGTTTGAACTGATCTAGAAGGTTTTCTGACATAATTCCGATGAACAACCAAATGTGCCGATAAATGACCAAACGAAGATAGGTCGAGCACCATATAACGACCATATCAATTAAACAAAAAAATAAACAAGATTATGGAACTGATTATCGCAATACTTATCGCTCTCGGAACAATTACTGCTGATGAAGCGAAGAATTACACAGCAGACGACATGGATAAAATGGAGACTATGATAAAGGATAATGGTATAAATGATAAAATGATTGAGGATTTTAAAGTGGATGGAATTATTGACCTGGAGGAATGCGACATATAAGAAAGTAACCTGACGGGCTTCGACTGGTTTGGTCACTAGTCAATTAGATCTGATGTTTTAGGTTTCATCAGGTCACAGAGGTTCGGTCAACCTAAAAATAGTTTGCGTTGGTTTTAGTAGGTTTTTACCTTCGCAGATAATGGGCCCGATCGGGTTTTTGAAAGGAGAGCATTAGCTCTCCTTTCCTTTTTGGACAAAAAAGACCGCTCACCAATGGTGAGCGGTCAATGTGACGGCCTTTGTCTTTTCGCGGCTTAACGAATCCAACCCCTTACAAACGTTAAGCAAGACCTGTCACGGCAACCTTATCCAATCCCAATGGATCTGAAATAAGGATGCTTGTCCGGTCAAACTTAATGATCTTTAATCGTTTTAGATCATTAAGTACGCTAGTAACAAATTGTCTTGACGTGCCAGTGATATTAGCAATGTCCTGATGCGTTAGAAAATGCTGCAAAAGCATTTCATCTCCACATTTCAACCCTATTGTTTTTCCCAATTCCTGAATGAATTCAACAACTCGCGTTTTGGAGTCTTTAAAAATGATGCTCTCAAGTCTTTTTTCGGTAGTTCGAATTCGTGATCCAATTCGTGTGATTAATCGCATACCGAGTTCAGCATTGTCCCTAATCACTTCTTTTAGGTCTGCCACATAAATCATGTAAAAGGAGGCCTCTTCTTTCAGAGCAATGGCAAATTCTCTTCTCGTGATTTCACCAGCCAATCCCATTTCGCCAAATATTTCACCTGGCTGAACGATTCGCTTGATTACCTCACGGCCATCTTTGCTATAGTTTCCAACCTTGATTCGTCCTTCCTTAAGAATGAACATTACTTCCGATGGATCCCCGGGATGATAGATGTAAGAATTTTTTGGCCGGGACCTAAGGGTAGTGAAACTTGAAATTCGATCTAACTCAGTTCGATCGATTCCTTCGAACAATTGAAACTGCTCTAAGTGAATGTAGTTTGCTTGAATATCCATGTGATGCGATTTTGATCCTGCAAACTTGGGGATAAATCGGGTGACATCAATATTTCTTAGGTGGACAATTACGTGGACAACAACTATCTGCTAGGTAAAATTAGAAACGAATGATTGTAGTGGTATGGCATCTTCTATGTCTATTTTTCGCTTCAGTCTATATCTACCTTTCTTTACTGAGTCGGGGGACACGCCTAAAATTAGCGCTATTTGCTTAGTTGGTAGTTTAAGTTTCATGAGAAGAAATAGCCGTTGTTCTGCGGAGGTGAGTTGGGGGTGAGCGCGCATCAATTTCGGAATAAAACCATCGTGAGCTTGATTAAAAAGGTCACGAAAATGATCCCAATCGTCCTCCGTTAAAATTCTTGAGTTGGCTAATTCACTGAATAGTTCCTTGGCTTCGGGCTTGTCATTATTCTGGCCATCATTAAACAATTTAACCCGCTCTTCAAGGTCTTGAACCATGTCATTTTTCCGAATGAGGTTGTCCATGTAAACAGTCAACTTGTTCTGATTATAACCCAATTCGAGTTTGGTGTTTTTTAATTCGGCCTCTACAAGTTCATTTTTAGTCAGGTGCAATTGGGCAGATTGATTCATTCTACGCCTTTGCCCATCAATGATTAGCACCGCAATAATGATTACGGCAAAAAGGCCCAATGCCAACGTCAACCATCGGTTGGCAGATATTTTCTGATCCCTTTGGAGAAGCTCGATTTCTTGCTGTTTTTGCTCCGACATATATCGAACCTCCAATTCTTCAAGTGCACGAGACTTTTCAACTTTCATCGAAGAGTCTTTTAATGCTAGCAGTCTTTTGTGGTAGCGTAATGCTGATGACTCATCCCCTTTTTGCTCGTATAGTGCAGAGAGGTGTTCATAGCCATTCATTTGAGCCCGTACTTGATTAAGCTCCAGTGCACGCTGTAAACCCTTGATTAAGTATTGTTCAGCTTCGGCATTGTTCTCCTGTTTAGAAAGGATTTGTCCAATATTAAATTGAAGAGTTGGTACTTGACGCAAGTCTTTGCCAAGTATTAACTTTTGTAAAGACAGTCTGAAATATTTCAATGCCTGATCCCAATTTTCTAAGCCAGCATAGGCCAACGCCAAATTGTTAAGACTCTCTCCTTCTCCCCGTAAATCGTTGTTTTGCTGTCTGATCTGATAGGATTTAGTGCAGAAATCTATACTTTTTGCGTAGTCTTTTTTACCGCAGTACCATAGCCCCATTAGGTTAAAGCCAAACGCTTCTTCTTTCTTATTGCTTCGTGCTTTCCAATATGAAAGAGAGATATCGAAGTACTCTTTGGCCATTTGAAGATCACCAATTAAAAATTTGATGATTCCTATGCCCTGTAAACATTGAACAATTCCGATTGAATCGTTGACCGATTGGTATTGGTTTAATGCTTCGTACCACTTGATTTGACTGGTTTCGTAATCACCTAAATATCTGAGGTTATGCGCCTGATCTTTTGCTAAAATGGCTTTTAGACGATTGTCTTGGGAGAATTCGTCACTTATGAGGCTTCGATAAATTGAATCTGATTTTGAATACTCAGCCTTTAAATGAGCAACTGACGCTAAATGAAGCATATAGAATACGCGCAACTCGCCTAGGTCGCGACCAATCATGGCGTCTTGTACGATTAGCAGTTGGCTCTCTGCTTGCTCATATTTTTCAAAGTAGGTCAGTACCGATACAAGGTTTATTCTGGCCCACAAACTGGAAAGTTCTTCCTGCGATGTGATTAGGAGTTCTTTGGCCGCATGAATTGCGAGAGTATCGCCATGATTAAGCAGTTCATTAAGCTGATCGGTTTGGCTTGATTGTGATACCGAGAAACCTTCATAATTGTTGATTTTCCAATCT
This sequence comes from Bacteroidia bacterium, assembly GCA_047611425.1. Classification (GTDB taxonomy): domain Bacteria; phylum Bacteroidota; class Bacteroidia; order UBA10329; family UBA10329; genus JBLFWJ01. The sequence continues at coordinate 22,054 of JBLFWJ010000020.1, forward strand.
GCAGAAGCAGAATGGGAAACCATCAAGATGAAGAAAAGTAAAACCTGAATCCGTTTGAACATCTGCATACCGATGACCAAAGTTACCTGTTCGGTTTCAGTGACTTGTCGCCAATTCGTCCAACTTGAATTTGGCAATCATTTCCACCGAAGACAGATTCTCTAACAGCAGTCTGACCAGAGTGATTTAAAAGAAAATGATAGTCCGTAAAGTTGCCAGCATAAGAAATTTTGTGCTGCCGTAACCTTTTGATTCAGAAAGGAGACCCTTCGTTCCTCAGGGAAACATACGAAGATTTCGAACCTTGCTGCTTGCTTCGCTGACGAAGGACGCGTCTTACTATTTGAATTTAGAACGAGTTTATTTTTCATTTTTCTAACGAATAGAGCTTAGTGGCAGCTTTACGGACTATCATTTAAAAGAATTCGGATTCTGGTTTTTATGAGACTGAATCTGAGCCTCAGGATTGGGCCATAAATCAAATATCAATTCTTAAAAGCAGCAGAGGGATGATGCCTTGCTGGTATCTTTTTACGATTTCCTCCTTGGATGAATCATACTTTCTCTTCAGTTCATTTTTGCGATTGGTTGTGTTTTGAACCTCAATCGCAACTTCCCAGGAGAATTTTTTCCGGCTTTGACGAAAATTCACTTTTCCGTCTATTCTGAAATAATTGTCCGCTCGGCCTTCAAATTCTTGGTCTTCAAATTCTATTTTTTCGCCTTCAGCAATTGATGCTTCTAAATCAATAGGAGTGATGCGTCTTCCCCCGGCCCAAATAATCCTTGCGTTCAGACCAATACTGTTATTACGATTTTTACCGAACACAAAATCTTTTCCTCCAGTTAGGGCCAAGGCGAAGTTGCCGTTGTATCGGGTGTTCCTCCATAATCCATCAGCAGCTTGGTATTTCGCCTGATACAATGACGAAGTAAGTAGGAGGTGGTATTGCCGCTCGAAGTATTTCTCAAGTGTGATTTCCAATCCATAATTCATTCCGAAACCGTCATTACTTAGTGGTTTTCTCTGATAAGCGAAATCATCATTTAGTGAAGAATAACTACCGCTTTCCTTTATCGGAACTTCATATAAATATTGATAGTAAGCCTCAGCTTTAAGACCCAATTGAGGAAGAATTCTATAATCATAGGCAAGCACTACGTGAACAGCTCGACTGAAATTCACATTTTTATTTACTGATTCTGTTTGAGTCTCGTCTTGAACAAGGTAGAATGCCAAATTCTCATATCGGCTGTGTAAACCAGTGGCGAGGGTGAGGTTATGCGTTCCATTTATTCGCCATTTTAATGCGAATCGGGGCTCGATAGCGTAGTTACTATTTATGCCGAAGTAATTGATGTGCAACCCAGATAGCAGGGTGAGGTCCTCACGGATTCTGAATCTATGTTGAATATATGTCTGCCAATAATCTGCTTCTCCAAAAGCTTCAAACGTTTCCTCATCATAAAGATCTTGATCCTTTAAACGAAACATAAGATGACTGTAATTCACACCATATCTCAAATGATGCTTTGGAGATAGTTTCGTGTTAATCTGAACGTTAGCCTTGATGGATGAATTGTTCAATTTAAAATCCCAATACTCGTAATAGGCCAATGTGTCGAGTAAATAGCTGTGATCTAAATGGTTACCGTAATGCGTAAATCCAAGGGTAGTGGTGATTCTATTTCGGTTGTTGATTATATACTCGTGTTTTACTCCCGAAACCAAATATTGATTTCGATACACTTCTTGAACCCGATCTTGATCCCACCAAAGGTTTCGATTCCACTCATTGGTGTCTTCAACAGCATCCTTTTTTGCTTGAGAAAGTCCAGCAATTCCAAATACGCGGAACGTTCCAAGTTTTTTGGTTGGAAAATTTAAAGTGAGGTTTAAATCTTGAAACCCCGTTTTTAAATCGCCTTGAATATTTGCTCCCAGTGCATCGAAAAGGGCCAACGTGGAGTAACGGTAGTTGATCAAATAGCTAGCTCGCTTTTCTTTTTTAAAAGGGCCTTCAAAAGCAGCTTGCAAACCGAGCATGCCAGCTTGAATTCGGTACTCACGCTGTGAGTCGTTGCCGTTTCTAAGGTTCAGGTCGTAAACTGCTGACAAAGCATTTCCATATTCAGACGTAAATGCTCCAGTAGAAAAATCTGATCGATCCAGAACAGTAGAAGAAAGAATAGAAACATAACCTGCTGATAAACCTTCAATTCTAAAGTGGTTTGGATTGGGAATCTCCATTCCTTCTACGCGCCACAAAACCCCCTTGGGTGCGTTTCCGCGAACCACAATATCGTTTGTTACATCATCTTGGTTGGTCACACCAGCAAAAGACATTGCCAATCTAGCTGGGTCGTTAATACTCGCTGCCACTCTTTCTGATTGCTCCATATTAAAGGAGCGAGTACTTACAACAGACATCTCATTCGCAGAAGATGCTGGGTCCCGTTTGGCTTTAATCACCACCTCGTCAACCTTATTGGTATTCTCAATTAGACCGATATTCAACACCACTTCTTTACCAGTAGTTACCGTAACCTGCGGCATTTTCTGAGGAGAGTACCCTAGATATCGGATGAGAAGGTCCGCATGACCGACTGGAATATTCTTTATTTCAAATCGCCCATTCACATCAGTGGCAACGCCAATAATTGGATCTGTTCCAAGCACCGTAATGGTTGCTCCAATTAATGGAATCTTAGAGTCTTGGTCCGTAATGGTTCCCCGAATGGTTTGCACAAACCCTTGCCCACAGACTTTTGCTGTCGATATCAGTAGCAATAAAAGTATGGCCAGTCCGGCTCGGGTCATCAAGTTTGTAAAAAGGGCGCAGAAGGTAAAAAGGGCCTGTGCATGTGCACAAGCCCTGTTAACGGTAAATCTAAGTTTTAATTATTCTTATTGAATCGGGTAGTAAACCTCAGTCAGCCACTTGCTAGTATCTGCTTCAGTTCCGGGATCCGTAACGTAAGCTTCTCTTACTGGACCAGCCATCTCCAATCCGTTGGCTTCCATGTACTCATCCATTGCCATGTGGGCTGGGCCAACATCCCCAGACCATCCATAGTAGTCAATTTTCAACGCCTTATGGGCTTCAAATGCTTTGTATTCAACGCCTTCTCCGGTCATTTCTTCCCCAACTCCAAATGCTGCATCCATATGCACCATGGTGTCTGTATATGAATGATAAAGTGCTGATGGGCTTCCAACTGGCTCAAAATCACCTAAAGTTGCTCCAATCATTCCGAAACTTTGGCCAAGAAACTCGCCAATACCTTCGGGATGTAACGACCCAGCAACGGTCAAAAAGCCCATTGCCGGAACATCCACAGTTTCGATGTCAAATGCGCTTTCTTCTTCTGGTGCATCAGATATTGCAACAGCTTCAAGATCTGCAAGCCCTTGTTCGAAAACAGGCCCCATCATTCGGTCCATCATCAATCCCATAATTCTCATTATGAAAGGCATTTCGGTTTCAAATCCCCATGTTACTTCAGTGCCAGCTTCAGTTTCATTCAAAAAGAAGAATCCATATCCCATACCTTGATCGTAGAAATCCATTTCGCTAAGCATTTTCTCATTTGGTACGCTTTCAGTAATGGTTTGGCACCCTTTACCAACGTCCTTATGCTCGCTATCCCAGCAATGTCTGTTACCAACGCCAGATTCGGGTCCTTCGTAACCTGATTCATCAATTGACGGATCTAATTTTGACCAGGGAGACCAAGCCGCCCAATTCTGTAAACTGTTAATGTGATGGAAAATGGAGCTAGCAGGAGCATCCATTATTCTAGTACGTTCAACTTTTACGTTTGATGGGAGCATTGCATTGATCAAAAGGAAGATTACAATAATTGCCCCGAGGCCGATTATTACTTTTTTCATGATGTGGTGGTTTTTATAAGTCGAACAAAGAAAGTCGATTTTTCAAGAATTGAGAGGATAGTCAAGCTGGGCTATGAATTCTGTAGTTACTGATACAAGATTTATCGTCTGTGCAACGTAATTCAAAATTGCGGAGGTTTAGAAACATCAAATTTGGTTGTCAACGAATCCATCGCATCAAAGTGAAAGAAGAACTTTACAAATTAGACGTATTTGACGGATTGCCGGAGGCGGAATTTCAGCTTCTTGGTTCGCTTTCAAATATTAAAACAATTCGAAAAAGCAATTTCATTTACCAGCCGGGGGATGTTGCGGATAAAGTGTTCTTCGTTTTGGATGGAATGGTTAAGACAGGTACTTATAATGAAGAAGGTAAAGAAGCAATCAAACACATTATCTGTAAAAGTGAAATGTTTGGTGAACTTGGATTATCTGGAGTTGATGAACGATCTGATTTCGCTGCGACTCTAAAGAAGGAGGCAACTGTTCTTTTCTTGCCTGTTAGCGAGATGAAAAGGGCAATGAGCAGGAATCCAGAATTGGGCTTGAATTTGATTAACAAGTTGGGTAATCGAATCAAGCAAAGCGAAAAGCGTTTAGAAGAACTAATTTTTAAAGATTCTCGTGCACGAATAATCTCATTTATCCGAACTCAGGCTGATAAAACAGGCCAGAATTATGGTGATGAAGTTTTGATTAAGCATGGACTTACGCAACAAGACATGGCTAACTTGACTGGCACTTCAAGGCAGTTAGTCACCATCATATTAAATGAATTGAGAAAAGAAGACCAGATCAATTTCGATCGGTCCAGCATCCTCATTCGAGATCTTGCTTCTTTACAATAAGTAAGCACTTCTACATTTCTTGTGGCTGGCTTGGTTAACTTTGAGCATCTACTCAGAAAAACTTCATGGGAATTTCAAAAACATTTTCTGTTCTAGCCATTGTTTGCCTTTTGGCAATGTGTGGCGCCACAATGGTCAATTCTAGCGGAACTGATTTCTATTATCATTCACCTTCTGAGCTACGGTCATTCGGAGCATCTGGTATAGAATTGCCATTGGATAGCAATTCCTATTTCCGCGGGTCTGGGCACTGCGATGGTTGCCATGGTTTTGATGCCACTGGCTTCGCCAACGTAAATGCTCTTGGTGTAGATGTAAGTCCTATCGAAAGATGGCGATCCTCGATGATGGCCAATTCAGCTAAAGACCCATGGTGGAAAGCAAAAGTTAGCCATGAGGTTTCGGTTAACCCTGACCAAAAAGTTGCTCTTGAAAGCAAGTGTACCAGCTGTCATGCGCCAATGGGAAATCATTTTAACTTGATGAATGGGGTGGAAACTTATACCATGGATTCCTTGGCTTTGGATACAGTTGGACAAGACGGTGTTTCCTGCATGGTATGTCACACACAGAGTGAAGATCAGCTAGGTGACCTCAATTCAGGCGACATTAATTATGACCCAAGTGGATACGTCTACGGCCCATTTGACAAACTCTTTACACCTCCAATGGTGGACTTGGTGGGAATTACTCCTGCTTATTCTGATCGAATAAATGATGCCGGTATTTGCGCTGGATGTCACACGTTGCTTACAAACTCGGTGGATCTTAATGGAGATTTGACCGGAGGAACTTTCGTTGAGCAAGCTACTTACCATGAATGGTTGAACAGTCAATACGATGATGCAGGAGCCATGCCAACAACTTGTCAATCTTGTCACATGCCAAGGATTCAAGAACCAGTAGTTATTTCAGCAAATTACCAAGGGCTAACACCACGATCTCCGTACGCCATTCATGAATTAACAGGGGCAAACGTTTTCATGTTGAAGATTTTGAAGGAGAACGCTGACTTACTTGACATTCGCGCAAGCGCAGATAATTTTGATGTGACAATTGAGGCAACGCTAAGAAATCTACAGGAAGAGAGCCTTGAGTTGGATCTTTCTTTAGCTGGTTTAAGTGCAGATTCGGTTTTCTATCAATTGGACATGACCAATATTGTAGGCCATAAGTTTCCTTCTGGTTATCCCAGTAGAAGGGTATTTGTAGAATTTGTTGTACTGGATGAATTAAATGGTGATACGATTTTCCAGAGTGGTGTATTGGGTTCTGATTTTGAGATTAATGGAGTAGATACGTTGGAGAACTTCGAACCGCACTATGATGTGATCAACGAGGAGGATGAAGTACAGATTTATGAAATAGTGATGGGTGATGTCAATGGAGACTACACCGCAACATTAGAGCGCGCCTTTGAACCGTTGAAAGACAATCGATTCACTCCAATCGGTTTTAGCACAAGCCATGCGGTTTATGATACAACCCTAATTATGGGCAATGCAATAACCGATGATAACTTCAATTACAACGGTGGAGTGGAAGGTTCAGGAACAGATCAACTTCGATATCACGTTCCGTTGGATGGATTTACTGGTTCGTTAACTGCCACCGCCAAAGTGTATTATCAAACGCTGCCTCCTCGGTTTACAAAAGAAATGTTCTCTTACAGTACTCCTGAAATTGACACTTTCAAAACGTTGTACGATAATGCCGACAAACTTCCGACTCTAGTTACGGCAGACACGCTAAGTCAGCTATCAATTGTTACGGGAGTTTCTGCATTGAATGAAAGCGTAGTGAATGTGTATCCAAATCCATCGTCAACAGGATTATTCTATTTAGATTTTGACGGGAATGACAAAGTCGCGGTTAGAGTCTGGACTCCAGCTGGGAAACTGGTTCGTGAGTTAGATTTCGTTGGAAATGGAATGATTGAGTTGGATGTAGAAGCAGGTATTTACTTGCTCGAAACAGAATTCAACGGCACCCATTCCATTAGTGGAATCGTGGTGACAAATTAGAGGCGATATTTCAAACAAACATTTGTCTCTAAATCACGTAGGACAAGAGTTGTCAGTTTCGTTGATTGCAAAACCTACTTTGTAAACCATGTCCAGATTCTGGAATA
>JBLFWJ010000021.1:0-28539 GCA_047611425.1 Bacteroidia bacterium
AGAAAATCTTAACTGACCCTCTACTTCAGAATGAAATTTCAGCCCTATCATTTACCGCTCGAATAAGATGGCACGTGGCTTTGGGGTTTTGTTATTCGATGCTGCAAAATTGTGAGAGAACGATATACCATCTTAAATCGGTGGTTCAGATCTGGCAAAACAGACCTGATCAACAAATTCTAAAACCTCGTACATACCAGCAAGCCATTATTAATTATTTGTCGGAGTGTGTCAAGTATGAGGTGGATGAAGACATTGAGAAGTATTACTGCGAGGCTGAATCTATTCCCATAAAAGATAAAACTGAGGCCGCAGCTGGATTCTATTTTCTCTCAAGTTTTTGGCTGTTTTATTTAATGAACAATCGCCCGATGGATGCGGGAAAAGAGTTTGCCAAAACGGTTGAAGAAGGACTTACTAGACACAAGGGATATCTTAGTGACTCGGCTTTAACAGTGATTCAATTCAACCTTGCAGACTTGATGTATCTCTCTGATAATTTGAAAGAATCAATTCGTCTATTTCAGGTAGTTGCCCATAAAAAGACCACTGTGCGGAAAGACCTAATCGGAACAGCCAAAATGATGGTGATGCTGTTAGAGTTTGACCGAGAAAATTCCGTTTATCTGGAATCTTTGAATAAAGAGGCTAGGCGATATTTCAAGACCAATCCTGAAGTGGACAATCTTAACGCAATAGTTTACGAGTTTATAGGTAAGATGCTTTCAATCGTTAAGTCTGAGGAAAAGGGCGTGATTGACGTGTTGGAGTCACGTTTTAAAGAATTAGTAAAAGATAAAGGGGAGGTTTTAGGATTGGAAGAAGTTCAGATTTGGCTGGAGGGTAGGAGGTCTGGAAAAACGTATGGAAAGGTTTGGATGGACAAGCTCGCTGAGAAAAGCTCGTAGCGAAACGCACATTGGTAAAAGGAGGAAGCGCTATTTTATTTTCAATTTCCTATTTCTACTTTGAAATAATCATATACTTTTGCGCACCGAAATTCTGGGGTGCCAGAATGGTTCTTTGAAGCAGAATTCTGCGGATGTGGTGAAATTGGTAGACACGCCAGATTTAGGATCTGGTGCCGCAAGGTGTGTGGGTTCGAGTCCCTCCATCCGCACTTATTACCCTGAAGGGTCACGCTTTAATAGGCAGTGCACTTTCGGGGTTTTTTTTTACTGAAAATGATGTTGCTGAGCCCAAATCACTTGTAGCTCGAAGCTCGCAACTTGAAGCTTTATAAAAATGGAGATCACAAAAACAATGACAGACGACCAAATGGCCTTGGTCTCTATCAAACTCAGTCCAGAAGATTACGAACCACGTGTTGAGCAGGTGCTTAAGGATCACGCTAAAAAGGCAAATGTGCCTGGCTTCCGTCCTGGTAAGGTGCCAATGGGCATGATTAAAAAACAGTACGGTACGTCCGTATTGGTTGATGAGGTTAACCGAATGATAGGTGCCAAGTTGTACGAATACATTGATGGCGAAAAGCTTGATGTTCTTGGAAACCCACTTCCAGCATTAGACAAACAGTCGGATATTAACTGGGATAAGCCTGCTGATATGGAGTTTTTCTTCGACATGGCCTTGGCTCCAGAAATTAAGATTGACATCAACGAAAAGCGCAAGTTCGACTACTACGTGGTTGAAGCTACTGATACGGACATCGAAAAATCTTTAGAGAACATCTCTAAGAGAAACGGTGAGATGACCGACATGAAAGAGATTGCTGATGCTGATCTTGTAAAAGTTCAATGGGTTGAGTTGAATGATGCAGGTGAAATATTGGAAGGAGGAATCCTTCATTCTTCAAGCGTTGCGGTTGATACTATTAAGGATGAAGATGCTAAAGCACTTTTCATCGGAAAGAATTTAGACGATGAGTTTAACGTAGCTCCAAGCAAAGTCAGCGAGAACGATTCTGACCGTGCAGCTATGTTGGGTGTTCAGAAAGGCGAGATGGAGTCTGTTTCTGACAGCTTCAAAGTAAAGATTGAAAAGATTCAACGATTAGCGCCTGCGGAATTGAACGAAGAATTGTTCAAAAAGCTTTATGCCGATGGAAGCGTTGCTGACCTTGACCAAATGAAGGACAAGATTCGTGAGGATTACAAGAACTACTTCGTTGGTGAAAGTGACCGAAAGTTGAAGAATGATTTGGTTATTGCTTTGCTGAAGGAATCTGACCTTAAGTTACCTGAGCCGTTTTTAAAGCGTTGGTTGCTTAGCGTAAACGCAGAAAAGAACGTTACTCAAGAGCAGGTAGATGCTGAATATCCTCAATATTCTAACAGCCTTAGATGGCAGTTGATTGAGAATAAAGTAATAAAGGAATCAGGACTTACTGTTTCTGAGGAAGAACTAAGAGAAGGAGTTGGCCACCATGTACGTCAGCAATTCGCTCAGTATGGAATTAACCAAGCTGATGACGAAATGATGTCTCAAATGGTAGACAACTTCATGAAACGTGAGGATGAGGTACGAAAGGTGAACGAAGTGCTTTATGATCAGAAAATTCTAGCCTTTTTCAAAGAGAAGTGTGAGCTGAAAGACAAGAACACTGATTCTGAGAAATTCTACGAAATGCTATCGAAGCAACAAGCCTAAACACAACTGGGTTTTTAATGTTGAAAGGGGTGTGCAATTGCATGCCCCTTTTTGCGTTTTATTCGTCCTTAACAATCGGGTGTTGAACAATTAAAGGCAATCGATTGTCGAACAGTATTTAAAGCTGACGTTATTTGTCGTTAGTTAGCAAATCAAAATCTACAATACCATATTAATGGACGGACACGAATTTAGGAAATACGCCACCAAGCATGTTGGCATCAGTAGCACAACAGTTGATAGCTACATCACATCAATGACACCATATATTATTGAAGAACGTCAAATGAACGTTGCTCAAATGGATGTGTTTTCACGATTGATGATGGATCGAATCATATTCCTCGGAACAGGAATTGACGATCAAGTAGCCAATATTATTCAAGCTCAATTGCTCTTTTTGGAATCAGCAGATGCCAAGAAGGATATTCAGATTTACCTGAATTCTCCAGGAGGATCTGTTTATGCCGGATTGGGTATTTACGATACCATGCAATACATCGCGCCAGATGTTGCCACAATCTGTACAGGAATGGCTGCATCTATGGGTGCAGTGCTTTTGTGCGCTGGTCAAAAAGGAAAGCGAACAGCGCTTCCACATGCTAGAGTGATGATACACCAACCTTTAGGTGGAGCACAAGGACAAGCAAGTGATATCGAAATTACAGCCAAGCAAATTCAATTGCTGAAAAAGGAATTGTATGAGATAATCTCAAATCACTCTGGTCAAACCTATGATAAGGTTTGGGAGGATAGTGATCGTGATTACTGGATGAAAGCCGATCAGGCTAAAGAGTACGGTATGATCGATGAGGTTTTGATAAAGCCGGGGAAGTAAGGTTGCTTACCTTTGATTTCTGATTGTTAGAAGGGAATGGTGACGAAGGGTCAATTTAATTTGAAACAATGAAGACTACCGATAAGGAAAAGGATAGCATTAAATGTTCATTCTGCGGAAGAGATAAGCAGGATACTGCCGTTCTAATTGCAGGTATTGACGGACACATTTGCGATAGATGTATTGCTCAGGCATATCAAATCGTTACGGATGAGTTTGCTAGTAAGTCAGACAAGGAGGACGACAACGAACTTAATTTGCTTAAGCCAGTTGAGATTAAGACCTACTTAGATCAATATGTAATTGGACAAGATCAGGCCAAAAAAGTGTTGGCCGTTGCTGTGTACAATCACTTTAAGCGATTGGTTCAAACAACCAATGATGATGACGAAATCGAAGTAGAAAAATCGAATGTCATTCTTGTTGGCCGAACAGGAACCGGAAAAACACTTTTGGCAAGAAGTATCGCCAAGATGTTGAATGTTCCATTCTGCATTGCTGATGCGACTGTTCTTACAGAATCCGGTTACGTTGGTGAGGATGTGGAAAGCATTCTAAGCCGATTGCTTCAAGCAGCTGATTATGATCAGAAAGCAGCGGAGAAAGGAATCGTATTCATTGATGAGGTTGATAAGATTGCTCGAAAGGGCGACAACGCATCCATTACACGTGATGTTTCTGGTGAAGGCGTACAGCAAGGATTATTGAAGCTTTTGGAAGGTTCAATTGTGAATGTTCCGCCACAAGGAGGAAGAAAGCATCCTGAGCAAAAAATGGTTGCCGTGGATACCAAGAACATTCTATTCATCTGTGGAGGTGCATTTGACGGCATTGAGCGCTTGATCGCTAAGCGTATGCAGACGCATACAATTGGTTACGGTGCAAGGGAAGAAATGGAGGAGATTGACGAGGAGAACTTGTTGCAGTACATCAATGCACAAGACATCAAATCATTTGGTTTGATTCCTGAATTGATTGGTCGTCTGCCGGTTGTAAGTCACCTCAGTCCTTTGGATAAAGATGCGTTGAGAAGAATACTTACGGAGCCTAAAAATGCCTTAATCAAGCAATACACCAAGTTGTTTGGAATGGATGATATCGAACTAACTGTTAAGCCTGAAGTGCTTGATTTCATTACAGAAAAGGCAATCGAATTCGGATTAGGCGCAAGAGGGCTTCGGTCACTTTGCGAAGCAATTCTTTTAGATGCGATGTATGAACTTCCTACTCAAAATGAGAAGAAAGTTGTGGTTACCAAGGCCTATGCAGAAGACAAGCTAGCCAAAACGGCAATGAGCAAATTACGCGCAGCTTAAATTACTGTCACACTGAGCGGAGTGTGCCCAGAGCGTTGTCGAAGGGTCTCGACTAAATGAAAAACGCTGTGATTTATTGAAGAAGAAAAAAGGGCTGATTACATCAGCCCTTTTTCTTTGCGCAATTCTCTAGAAGTTTTAGTGCTTCCATCATGGCTCCAACCTGGAGGCATGAATAAATATTTCAGTTTTGAGCCAACGTTTGGCGCTCTTTTCACATCCTTCAAAATATTCCCGAATTCATGAAATGCAATCTTGAATAGATTATGTGTATGAATATTGGAAGTCAGCCCATATTCTACAGGATCAGTTTCTTCTTCCTTCTGAAAAGTGCCGAATAATTTATCCCAGATTATTAAAATGCCACCCATGTTACGATCCAAGTAGCGAACGTTACTAGCATGATGAACACGATGGTGAGAAGGGGTATTGAAAATCAATTCAAGTGGGCCAAGTGATTTAATGGTCTTGGTATGAACCCAGAACTGATAAATCAAATTAAGACTAATCATTGTGAAGATCATCAGTGGTTCAAAGCCAAGTAATGGTAGCCACATCCAAAAAGTGTACTTGTATAAAATCTCAGTCCAACTTTGGCGCAACGCCACCGCCAGGTTGTAATTCATTGAAGAATGATGATTGATGTGGGCAGCCCAAAGAAGTCTGATATCATGGCTTAAACGGTGATGCCAATACATGCAGAAATCATCGGCAAAGAACAGTATAACCCATGCCCACCATTGATAGCCAATGTCGAAAATGGCATACTGATGAACGTACACCATCAAGCCAAAGGCAATAGTTTTAACCACAACTCCGATAAATAATGATCCTATTCCCATGCCAATAGAAGCAGCACTGTCTTTCCAAACATGAACTTTAAGATGTTGCCAATTGCTGACGATTATTTCAAGAAGAATTAAGATGGCAAATCCAGGAATAAAGTAAACGGTTGGATCGTCATTCAACCCTTGCGCATCAAGGGACTGGAAAGCTTCGGTAAGGTTCATTGGTCGGAATGTGCACTAAAGTTAACGGGTAAAAGTGAGAATCAACACTTGATTCGAATCACTTTAGAAAATCGTATCCAATCGGATTTCAATGTGACTACCGTTTGTAATGGCTACGGTTTTTTCAGAATACCCTTGAGCTTGGATTTTCACGTTATAAGCTTCACAATCATCAGTTTCAAGCTCTTCAAACTCGAAAGTACCTGTTGAATCTGTGATGAAATCTAATGCTGCTGGTCCAACTCCAAGTACGTATGCTCCGCCAATCGGTTCGTTTGTATAAAGGTCGATTACCACTCCAGAGACCTCAACTGTACACTTGCATCCGGCAAAAAGGAAAACGCAAAATAGGAGGGAAGGAGCAAGCGATTTGATCATTCTTGTCGCTCGAATGCACCGATGTCAGGGCCGCCATCGCTAGTTCGGCTATTGCCGAGGATGTCTGTTCCGAGTATGCCAAGGTTGGAATTAACGATAGTCAAACTCCCCGCGTTTCTTGCTGGGCTCAAGGTGTCTAGTTCAAAGTTGTTTCCAGAAGGCTCCAAAAAATTCGGATCTTCATTGATTATGCAATTGCTGTAAAGGCTTTGATTGCTCACATCTGTTTCTTCTTGATCAACACGTATAAGACAATTCTCAAATTGAAAATTGAACTGTCCAGAAGTGTTTCCATCCATTATCAGTTCGTTGCTTCTATTTCCATAAATGATGCAATTACCGAAATATGCATTCTCTAAATCTCTAACGTTGATCCCGCCAAAAACGTCTTCATACCAGTTGTTGACTTGTACCGCTGGAGTCTCTCTGTTGCTTACTCCCCAGTTATTACCAAACGTGCAATGACGGAATTCATAATTGCCGCCAATAGTCATGGCAGCGCTGTATTGGCCTGCATTTCCGAAAACACAGTTGTTAGCTACAACCCTTGACCCTTGAGTAAATAATGAAGCTGCGGCCATGTTTTCAATCACCACATTTTCCATTCTCAAGGTGGGTTCAGCTGAACCAAGGTTAAACGAATCAACTTGAACACCGACCGACCCATTCTTTATCAAAGCGTGTTGAATCACGTTATCCCTGCTTTCAGCGAAAAGCCAAATTCGATCCCATTCACCGGCTTGGTCTTCGTAAAATTCATCCAATCGATCACTGGCAATCTCAACCGGTTGATCTTGGCTACCAAGAATTTTCAGGCAAGCTTCCTTGTAAACGAAAATGCCTGAATTCTTATGTATGTATACATGTGTGCCTGGCAACATGGTTAAGCAACACAGAGAGTCCACAGCGGCCCAACCGTATACCACAATTGGCTTTCCAGGGCCCCAAGTTGTATCACAGCCAACAACGGAAGCTGGTCCAAGGCCACCCAAATTAAATGTTGGTGAAATGAAATGAGCGTCCCATCCGCAGGCTACTAGATTTACATCTTGAGTTACACCATTTGTATTGAAAACAACAGAATCAATCACCATCGCAGGGTCCACCACATTATTTGGATCAAGAGTAACTTCTACAAACGCAAAAAGACTGTCCTCTCCAGGAATTTCCACATTGGTGAATGCAACACCAGAAACGCCATCAATATTGATGCGGTATTTGGAATCAACACCACCTGCTAAATGAATTGAACTGATTGTAACAGGACTGTTGTCCTGATTATAGATCATGAATCGTTTGGTGGTAGATCCGATTGTTGTGAAAACAGTGTCGAAAATTACGGTGTCCATAGAAAATTCTAGGGAGCCTTCACTGGACCCAAGATCCTTTCTACAGCTAGAAAAATGGGTTAATGAAGCAAGAAGTAGAACAATCCCTAAAAGGGAAACAAGATTTCTCATGAGGGGGCCAAAGATAATTATTGCACGTACGGATTAAGGTTCGTTTTATTGTACATCTGAAACAATTGACTGAGCCATTATTTTTTCGGCTTAAGTAGGTTTTTTGCCCGCAACAAATTTCTATCTTTGCGATCCGATTTTAAAAGACAGATTATGAAAGAGGGAATTCATCCTGAAGGGTACAGAAGCATTGTTTTTAAGGATGTGAGTAATGACACCGCATTTCTTACTCAATCATGTGCTGAAACTAAAGAGACTATTGAGTGGGAAGACGGAAACGAATATCCACTAATCAAGCTGGAAATTTCTAATACTTCACACCCATTTTACACTGGTAAGATGACCTTGGTGGATACGGCCGGTAGAATTGACAAGTTCAAAACTCGTTATGCAAAGCATAAGAAGGCTGATGGTGCACTAGTTGCATCTGAAGAAGCTCCAAAAGAAACACCAGAGGAAGGTACTGAAGGCTGATTGTAGCCAAACCAAATGAAAGAAACCCGTTACTGAAAAGTAGCGGGTTTTTTATTACCCAAACTCAAGGTGCAGGATTCTGTAATCGGTAGACTTGAACCTTGTCGTTGTTGTTTGCTACAACCAGTTTGGTTGATCCATTTCCCTTAAGGAGTTTAATATCTCTAACGTCCTTATAAAGTGCCAAACAGTGTTCGGTGGCTGGCATTGCCTTGAAACTGCCATCTCCATTACCTAGTAAGACGCAGCCGATTCCAGCATCGCTACGGGTGGTTTCAACTTCTCTATTATAATAATTACCAGCTAGGATAAGGTCTTGATTTCCATCGTCATTTATGTCCATTGTAACGATGCCTTGAACCGGGAATATCTGAGCCTCATTTGGAAATGGAATGAATTCAAATTGACCCGAACCATCATTGATCCATCCTCCTGACCTGAATTCAGTAGCATGGTACTGTAAGGCCTTTTCTAAATTTTCTCCGTGTATGTCGCTTACCGTAGCAACTCCAAATTGATCATATGTAGGGAACTTCTTCTTGATAAAAGGCATTTGTTGGGATGAGCATTGTCTACCTCTAACTGGGAAGCAAGAACCTTTTTCATAATAGCTTAATACAATGTCGAAGGTTCCATTCTCATCAAAATCATGACAGTAAACAGAGAATGGTGATTCTGGACTTGCCTTGTACTTGATATTCAAACCAAGATTTCCAGCCATTATGTCCATATCTCCATCGTTGTCAATGTCAATAACACTCAAGGTGTTCCACCAACCGATGGCAGATTCTAATCCGCTTGAAGCTTCTTCAAACTTTCCGTTTGCATTCAAGAGTATTCGAGGTGACATCCATTCTCCAGATAGGATGAGGTCGCTGCTTCCATCTCCATTTAAATCAAATGATTTAGCATCTGTCACCATGCCTAACCCGGTTAGGAATGGAGCTATCTCTGAAGTCACATCGATAAATTTTCCGGCATCATTTCTTAGAATTTTAGAGTCAGTAGGAAACGGCCATTTGCCAGGGGTTTGACGACCACCAACAAAGAGGTCTAAGTCACCATCATCATCAACATCAAATGGTGTGACACATGAATTGCTGATTCTTTCATGAGGCAGGCCTGCTGATTTTGCCCAAGAATTATTGCCGTTGTTCAAGTAAAGTCGGTCTTGATAGTTGAGGGCATCAATAGGGAATTCATTTCCGCCACTCGTTACATACAGGTCGAGATCACCATCATTGTCGGCATCAAAGAATGCTGACCCCATGTCTTCACTCAATTTATCCGTTTTAAAAACGGAATTAGCAATTGAAGAATGCCGTCCGTCCTTGCTGATCCTTAATGAACCCGATTGCCCGCTGGCACCACCTATATAGTAGTCATCCACGCCATCATCATTTACATCGGCTACGGATAAGTACGGGCCCAGAGTTGACATTTTATGCGGAAGCAGAATTTCCTTTTCAAAATCATCGTAGTCGTTTTCCTTATGAACTGGCAGGTTTTCGATTGAGGAATTTGAAAAAAGAGGAACGGCCTTTTTTACTTCTGAAGAAACATCTGCGTTTTCAGGAGACAACTCTATTGTCTGATTGACATCCAAGCTCACCAAACTTTGAACCGCTCCGTTGGGCCATTTCACCTCAACCGATTCAACCTTGTCGGCTTGCCCTAAACCGAAATGAACCTTTCGTTCACTCTGAGATAAGTAGCCTCTTACTGGATTCAAATGAGCGAATTGAATTTTGCCATCGGCTCTAATTGTTATCTCAGCTCCCATTGAGGAAGGATCAGAAGCATTCAGATCAAACCTGATATGATTACCAGACTCGTTGAGGTTTGATTGGTTTTTATAAAGAAAGATTGGATCATCATGATTGTTCACCAAAATGTCAAGATCCCCATCATTATCCAAATCACTAACTGCCGAACCATGACTCCACGATAGCTCGGAAAGACCCCAATCATTCATCGTCTTGGAAAAAGAAAGATCTCCATTGTTCCGGTAAGCATAGTTTTTCAGTTTAACAGAAGGAGCCAGAGCCAGAAGGTCCAAAGGATTAAATGCGTGGTCATTTTTCCCACTCGCTTTAGCATTTGCAATGGTTAGCTGGACTAGTTTCTTTCTGTTGATGTCGTAATCATTGTTCCGAACATCTCGCTTCTGACCATTGGTGACTATGATATCCTTGTGTCCATCATTGTCTAAATCTGCGATAATCGGAGACCAGCTCCAATCCGTTGCATGAACCCGTGCAAGCTGTCCAATCTCGCTAAAAAGCCCATTGCCATTGTTAAGTTGAAGTGCATTGAACATGTATTGATAATGATATCCAGCATTTGCAAGCGTCCAAAATTTCTTGGGATTCATCCCGCTCATATTGGTCTTCAAACGCTTGTTATCCTCTGCTACCATATCAGCAGTATAGATGTCGAGCCAACCATCGTTGTTTATGTCGGCTATGTCCGCGCCCATGCTAAAGTTGCTCATGTGACGTAGACTTTCGTGTGCTTTATTGGTGAAAGTGCCATCGCCATTATTCATGTAAAGCAGATCTGGTTCTTCATAGTCACAAGCCACATAAATATCCAGCCAGCCGTCCTTATCCAGATCACCGATAGTTGCGCTTAACCCATAAGCGTAATTTTTAATTCCCGCTTCTACGGTGATATCGGTGAACGTGTCGCCATCGTTTCGGTAAAACCGGTCAGTAAAACGGTAATCCATTTTCCCTTTTAACTGCTTCTTAAAAGTCTTTTTGTTAGGAGGTTGATTGACGACATACAAATCCAAATCCCCGTCTTTGTCAAAGTCTAGGAATGTAGATTGAATCGAATATCCAGGATCAGCTACGCCATATCTATCTGCGGATTCAATAAACGTGAGGTCGCCTTGATTTATGTACAACAAGTTTTTTCTGCGATCAGGTTGATCCCACAAAAAACGACAGACATAAATGTCGTTAAATCCATCAGCGTTTACATCCATTATTGTAACACCCGTTGACCAATTTCCATCTGCTAATATTCCTGCACTGGCCGAGATGTCTGTAAAATTTAGGTCACCGTTATTTAAGTAAAGCTGATCTGCAACTTGGTTTCCACAGAAGAAAATGTCATCCAGCCCATCATTATTCAAGTCTCCAACAGCGACTCCGGCACCTTGATAGATGCCATCGTAAACCATGTAATTGGCTACCAGATCTTCTACCAGATCATTTCGAAAGTTGATTCCATGTTGTTTATGGTCAACCAATTTGAAGAGCTTGGGTGCGCTGGTACCACTTTCTGAGGAGATGCTATTTTCCGTCTCACAACCAGTAAAAATGATTGAAATAAGGATGACAAAGGAAATTGCTTTCCCAAAGAAGTTCATCATGAGATTGGTTGAAACGCCAAGAAATGTACATTTCTTTTACATGCTAGCCGATGGAAACATTTGGGAGTTTATCTAAGGCGTGGTTTTTAATTGCCGTGAGTCAATTAATTGATTGGATTTGTACATTGATCGAGTCCTATTTAGGTATGATAAACAAGCTTATTTCAAAGGTGAATCAATGAAGAATATGGTGCTTAATACGCTTCATGCCATTGGCTTGACATCCATTTTGAGGATGAAAAAAGCAAATCGGCTGACCGTTCTGAGTCTTCATAGGATCTCTGATGAACGAAATTTCTTTTGGGATCCAATCATGCCAAATTCTTTTGATTTGCTTCTACGTTACGTGAAGCAACATTATCATGTAATCACATTTTCGGATTTATTTGATAAGGGGAACCTTAAGAGTAATAAGCCTTTGCTGATATTGAGTTTTGACGATGGGTATTATGACTTTTATGAAAATGCACTGCCTTTACTTACAAAGCATGGTTTGGTTGCTAACCATAATGTGGTAAACGCATGCTGCGAAAATGGACACGTGATTTGGACAGAAAGGTTGAATGGCGTTTTTCAGTTTGCAATGCAGCAAAAGGTGATTCTTGAAGTTGAATTGCCTTCTCAAAAAATTAACTTGAGTCAGTTTGATGGGAATTGGATGCAATTCTACCTCGCTACTTTTAGAGCGTTACTGGAAGAAAAGTCTGAAGCTCGCCTACAAGTAATTGCTTGCTTGGAGAGTACCCTTGGATATCGTCATCAGGTAAGAATGATGAACTGGGAAGAGGTAAAGGAGTGTTCACGTAATGGTGTAGAGATCGGTTCGCATACGATGAATCATGATGTAATATCTACGCTAAATGATAAGAGTGCGTTAAAGCATGAATTGAGTGACTCAAAACTTGATCTCGAGAAAAAACTTAATCTCCCGATTCAAGTATTGGCTTTGCCAAATGGACAGATTGGAGATTCGGCATATGATGTGATTCGAGAGTCTGACTATAAGTTTGTGTTACATGTGGATGATCGCTCGATGCCAATTTCTGACATTGATACAAAGTCAGGCTATTCTGAAATTTCAAGAATAAATATGGTGGATGAACCCTTTCCACAAATGTGTTTGAGGGCCGAGCAGTTTCATTCCATAATTCGAGGTAATGCACGATAATTACAATGTAAAGCGAATTGGTGAGGCGGAATTCAACCTGCTGATCCCCCTTATGAAAAATTGCTTCGGCATGGATGCTAGTATCGAGTATTTTCGTTGGAAATACACGGATAATCCTGCCGGAAGTTTTGTGGGGTTTGTTGCCGAACACAAGGAAACCGGAGAAATCGGGGCTTACTATGGCGTAATTGCACAGTCATTTATCGTGAATGATGAGCCAAGAGTCATTTATCAGTCTTGCGATACCATGACTCATTCTGACCATCGCAGAAAAGGTCTATTCCGATTATTAGCTACGACTTGCTACAAGGCACTTGAAGATGAAGGAAAACTATTCGTTATCGGATTTGGTGGCGGACAATCAACCCCAGGTTTTTTAAAATTTGGTTGGAAGCGCCTATTTGATTTTCGATACTATTTCAAACCAAACCTGCTATGTCAACCTGCTCGTTTAGCAAGAACAGATCTATCTAAAATCAAGGATGAATCAGCAATTGATTCAATTGATCAGGGAGTAGATCATTCGCGTTCTGAGATCAATGGTTCATGTAATGCAAACAGAACGAAAGAAGGAATCAGATGGAGGTTGTCCAATCCGTATCATGATTACCGTACAGCTTGGGTTGATGGGGATGAAAAATCCTATATCACTTACTACATGGAAGCTGAAAAGATGGTGATTTTTGACGTTTCGATTTCTGATCTTCAGAACTCAAAAAAGATAATGACGCACCTTAGTCGGAAGGTATGTGATGAAGGGTTGAAGGGAATGTTGTCCTTTGCCAAGGAAGATGGATTAGATGCCAAAAACTTGAAGAAGCTTGGCTTCGTTTCAAACCCAACCAAGTATGGCCCATTAAATGAAAAAGTACCTTTCATCTTTTATGCTCCTGAAAAGGAACTCGAGCAATTCGAAAGTGAGTCGAATTGGGCCGTTACAAGTTATGATCACGATTCCCTATAGGAAGGTTTACTATGAAAGACACTTCCTCTAGGCCCAGGGTTTTAATCCTAGCATCCGATTTTCCGCCATACAATTCAATTGGTGGTCAGCGACCTTATTCTTGGCTTAAATATTTTCATGAGTTTGGGTTGGAACCGATTGTAGTCACCCGTCATTGGGATAGACCTATCAATCATCCTGATGATTGCAACCTACCCAGTTTGGCTAACGAAGTTGAAGTTGAAGCCGTTGAGAACGGAACAATTATTCGTGCTCCATTCAAGCCGAATTTGCGAGACAAACTGATTAATTCCACCAATCCAATGGTGGTGGTTTTTAGGAAGATATTGACCGTTTGGCAACTTGTAACAGAAAACGCAATACCATCTGCCAGTAACAAGTCTAGCATATTTGATGCTGCGGAAGATTATCTTGACAAAAACGAAGTTGACCTGATCCTTGCCTGTGGTGAGCCTTTTGTATTGTTCCACTTTGCATCTAAACTGGCACAAAAACATAGTGTGCCGTGGATCGGAGATTACAGAGATGGATGGAGTACCAATTACCGCTGGGATGATGGCGGGTTTTATGCATGGATTCAAAAGACAATTCACGGACCTGCAGAGAAAAAGGTGACTGGCTCCGCTGCGATTCTTACAACTGCTGCTCCAGCTTTTTCTCAAAGAGTTGCAAATCTTACAGGGCGAAAAGTTGAGAATGTTCCTGTTATTTATAATGGCTTTTTCGATGAGAAATTTCAAAATATTGAGAAACGAGAGCCACACAAAACATTTACAATCGTTCATGCTGGTACAATCTATTATTTCCAGAAAGTAGAGACATTACTTAATGGACTGAACGAATTCAAGAAACAGAATCCCGATTTTCAAATCAAGATGGTGTTCTACGGTTTGAATTTTCAACCGGATCAGATTGAACGAATCAAACGTGATTCTGAAAACTTGAGCATTGAATTTGGTGACCGATTGAGCCATGATGATATGTTGGCAGAGTTGAATAGGGCAGATGTTCAGCTTTTGTTGGCTACACCAGAAAAAGCACAGATCTACGCCAAAGTATTCGATTACCTCGCCTCAGGTAGGCCAATATTGATGGTGGAGAATGATAATGGACCGCTAGAAGAAATACTCAGGGACCGTGAGAACGCCTTTTTGTGTAGCACGGAAAATGAGGTTGTTTCTAGCTTGAACACATTAAAAGGTGGATTGACCAACAATCTGGAACAAGACATTTCTAAATCCAATTTCACCAGAAGAAATCAAGCCTTTAAAATGGCCACAGTAATTAAAGGCGTTTTGTCTCGGTAAAAGGTCGGTGTCTCGATGTATATGGGTTTTAACAGAACAATTCCTTTGGAAAATGGTCTTACGTCAAAACAATCGTAGCCATGAAGCAAACATTTTCGATTATTACAATCCTGTTATCAGCTACATTTTTTTCCGCATGCGGAGCAAATCAAAAACCTGATCAAAAATTCAATAAACATATGAGCAACTTGGATACAGCCACTTTTGGGGCAGGATGTTTTTGGTGTGTAGAAGCTATTTTTCAATCCATAGAAGGTGTAGAGAAAGTAGAGTCTGGATATACAGGTGGCCATACAAAGAATCCAACTTACAAGGAGATTTGCAATGGAAACACAGGACACGCTGAGGTTTGTCAAATCACGTACGACCCGTTGCGCGTTTCTTTTGATAAGCTGCTCGAAGCATTTTGGGCAAGTCATGATCCAACTACAATGAACCGACAGGGTGCCGATGTTGGTACGCAGTATCGCTCAGTTGTCTATTATCATGATGAGAAGCAGAAACAATTGGCAGAATCGTACAAGAATCGATTGAATGCCGAACGGGCTTTCGGGTCTCCTGTGGTAACTGAGATAAGCGCAATCGAAACATATTATCCTGCTGAGGATTATCACCAGGATTACTTCGATAATAATCCAAATCAAGCCTACTGTTCGCGGGTGATTGGGCCAAAATTGGACAAGTTCAAAAAGGTGTTTGATCAATGATTATTTAGAATTCTATTTGCCTCCGATAAGCGCTAAATCGAGGCTAACAAATAAGGTGGCAATAGTTGCCATCATTATTCCTGTGCTTTAGATGGGGTAATAGACCCAAGTTAAAAAGACACATTCCGATCAAAGTCAGTTTTGCCTATGATGACGATTAGCTTGCTGGAAAAGCGCTAAAGCGACCTTCACGCTACACAATTTTGTCATAATGAAAAAAATCGCCACGACTATCGACCTTTCAGCATCCTCAAGGGTTGCATTCGAACATGCAATAGAAATAGCACTGAAAACTGATTCAGAATTGCTGATTTTTCATGCTTATGACACCCGTGAAATACGCTAGGGCGTAAAAATAGAATCAATCAGGTCTGCACTGGATCACTTTGTAGAAGTGAATGCCAAAGAGTATCGCATGGATCAGGACAGAATATCTGTTCATGTATTGGAAGGCGGTTTAGAATATGAAGTGAAAAAATTCTGTGACAATGAAATCCCTGATTTGTTGGTTATGGGAACGGATGGCGCTACTGGGGTTAAAAAATTTCTGAGTGGTTCGAATACGGTTCCGGTAATGGATCAGGTCGAGATTCCAATGTTGATTGTTCCAACAGGATTTCAATTTCGAGAATCTAAAAACATCTTGCTCTGCAGCGATTTAAAGGAAGTTGAGAATGATGATGCTTTGGATGTTCTTAAATCTATCGCTGTTTCTTATGGATCAACCGTTAGAATAGCCCACGTTGAGGAAGACGGAGATCATCTACATTTTGAAGAAGTTCTTGAGAAAAACCGAGAAACACATGTGTTGGAGCCAGAAGTTCCCGTGGTGTTTAAGCGTATCGTTTCTAAAGACATGAAGGATGGCATCAAACACTACATGGATGCCAAAGGGGATGTGGATATGATTGCCATGATTTATCGTGAGCATTCATTAATCGAATCCATTCTTCAAGAGGATCATAAGCACCAAATGGCCTTCAATACGAACATTCCGTTGTTGGTTCTTCGATAAATCTTGCGTAAAACCCAGTTGCATGAAGCCTAATTTCAAGGTATGCGATGGGCAAGTGTCATCTTACTGTTTATAGCGTGTAACGCCTTTGGGCAAGAACAGCCTGCGGAATTTTGGCCTAAATATGATAAGGCCAGACTACTAATTGCTAAAAACAAACCGACCAAAGCAATTGAGATCCTAACTGAACTCAGCGTTCTTGATACCGCTAACCCCAATGTCCATTTTCTATTGGGCGTTGCAAATGTTCTGGAAAAGAAAGATGAACAAGCAGCTTTACATCACCTTCTTTTGGCTGAAAAGTCAGTATCACATCTAATAGACAATTCTGGAATTGGACCAGCTGAGCACGTCTACTACTTTTTAATTGTCGCTTATGTTAGATTGAAGCAATGTGATAAAGCGCAGGAGGCTTTTGATACGTTCACCAATTTATCGGATCATAGAAATGATGACCATTTGATTAAAGATGGAAAGCGTTGGGCGGAAATGTGTGCCGAGCCAACGGTGAAAGTCTTTGATGTGAAGGATGCCCTACGACCGGTGGAGTCTAATGTCAAGACTAGACCACACAAATACACAACACACTCTAGTTTGTACGGTGTACAGGTTGGTGCGTTACTCCAGCCTCAGCTTTCGCGAAAGTTTGAGGGACTGAAAAATGTAGAGGCATTCACTGATCTCAGTGGTGTGTTTCGTTACGTTATTGGCAATTTTATTTACCGCTCTCAAGCTGAGAAAATGCTGAAGGTTGTAAAAGAGTCGGGTTATCTAAACGCATTTATTGTTGACATCACGGATGATAGTCGGTTTGGCCATGAAGTGTTGGCTGTAGATGGGGCAGGCGTGAACGAGCAAATTCATGGCCCGGTAGAATATATGGTTCAGGTTGCTGCGTTTGAGGAACCACTTAGTGAAGAAGTGGCTAGATATTATCTGATGCTGGATGACATCAACGAACTGACTAATAAAGGCTTGACCACGCTTAATGTTGGTTCTTACAAGGCCTTTGGCAATGCTATTGAATTCCGAGATGAAGTAAAGCAGAAAGGGTTTTCGGATGCATTTGTAATCGCAATGAACAACGGTCATAGAATTCCACTTGATGACGCCAGAAGGCACCAAGTGAAATATGAAGATCAGCAACCCGAAGTACTTCTTCCAGGTGAGTGATTATCCGAGCGGCCGTATCCCAACAAGAAATAGGCTTAGTGTTTTACGATTACCTGCTGAGAAATCTCCTTGCCGGACCCGAAAGCAATCAGATTGTAAACGCCACTGGCTAAACTGGATACGTCAACCGTATTCTCCATAGCGTCCATGACCATTACCAATTTCCCAGTTGAATCCATAAGCTGAATTTTTCGAACCTCGAAGGTCTTTGGAATTTCAAAAGTGATTGTCTTATTAGCTGGATTTGGATACACCTTCAAAGGACCGAGCTCTTCTTCTGATTCAGCAATAGACGTTGGATCATACTGCGACTCAATGAAATTGTAGCATTCCATCATTTCCTCAGGATAGGTAGCAAAAGCCACTGTGTGGCCAACATTCGGAATTTCATTTAGCACAGATTCACCTCCATTGGATTGAATATCGTTGTGAAGTGTATTGCTGACATTGATGAACGTTCCGCTATCATCCAGACCAATGCAAATGCATGCTGGTGCGAATTCTCCGATTGCAGTATAGTTTGGCATAAGGTGGTTGTCGCTGCCTGCTGCGAATGGAATAACTCCACGTAGATTAGGAATTGATCCATCGTCCGTATCCATAGAAACGATTGCAGCGTGTCGCCCTCCGTAGGATAGACCTGTTAGATAAATGAAATCGGGATCGATGTTGTATTGAGCCATGGTTGTATCAACAGAATACTGAAAGAGTTGCTTGGTCTCACCTTCATTATTCCAGAAGTGATCTGCATTTTCAAGACAAAGTATAATCGCGCCAATACTGTCTGATAGAAAAGTCAACTGGTCTCTGAATTGACCAGCGTTGCTGTTTGGCCCTCCCTCGAAAACCTATAACCAATGGATAGCTTTGGTTGGAATCATAATCGGAAGGAACATAGAAATAGAGCGTTCTAGTAAAGCTGTAATCAGGTTCGCTGAAAACGATGCTTTGCTGAAAGCTGCCAGTCGCTTGTCCAAAGGAAGTGATGGATAGCAGTAGGAGTAGAGGGGTGATGGCGAATAAATTCTTCATGGCGATGCTTAAAGATCAATATTGGATTAAGGTATCGCTATCGACTGAATGAGAATCTGAATCTTCCCCGTAATCAATTGATTGTCGGACAGAATTCAGTTGAGGCGGTCACCTCAATATTCCATGAAATCGCATTTTGAAGTAATCGGTAAACGCAACTTGCATTGTTAAGCCTTTTTCGGACAGGTAATCTGCATCGGTCAGAACATCAAAGAATAACTCATCGCTTAGTACTAGCAGATCGGGATTCAAATCTTGAAAAACACCATCCTTTGCTCCGGCCTGATAAAAGCTCCGCAAGCATTGCATCGCAAAGGTTTTAAAGGCGTGGATGAGATCCCATAAATCTGGGTAAATGGCTTTCAAATCGGAAAGGAAAACGTTACTCACTTCACCCAAATGAGTGGAGATGAAATCTACAGCTTCCACGTAACGGTCAGGATAGGTCTTCGCTTCATTAGCCAGAATAGGTTGAAAACCCTGCAGGCTCAAAAGCTTTGTCTGCATTACTAGTAATACTATTTCGCGGTGAGAATCAAAGTGCTTGTAAACAGTTGCCTTGCTTTTGTTAAGGGTCTCGGCTACCTGCTCAGCGTTCAGTTTCTTGATTCCATGCTCAAAGAACGCAGGGCTTAATTCACTGATCCATTTCTCTCGCTTCAGTGGATCCTTGATTCTTTTCTTGTCTACTGCGTTTCTACCCATCTAGCTCAAAAGTAAACTAAAAACAAGAAAGTAGTTTACTTTGGAAATTACTTTCTACATTAGCAGAACCAAATTCCACCACAATGAATAATTATCACCACCTCAAATACCTTTTTGTTTTCTCGGTTGTTATTATTGGGTTTCTCGGATTCGTTTTACAAGGTCCTTGGACATGGGCGCTACCCATTTATGCCTACGGTCTTGTTCCGTTTGTTGAGATGCTAAGCAAAGGTTCCGTGAAGAACATGACCAAGGCTGAGGAAGCTGTAGCTAAGGAAAGTAAGATGTATGATCTGCTTATTTATGCGATTGTTCCAATTCAATGGTCCCTCTATATAATGTTCATGTTTGCCGTACAAACTCCTGGTTTGGCTCCTTACGAAATCGCGGGAATGATTATTTCAACCGGAATTGGTTGCGCTGCATTTGGCATTAACGTTGCGCATGAATTGGGTCATCGACATAAGTGGTATGAGCAATGGATGAGTAAAGCATTGCTGCTCACTTCTCAATACATGCACTTCTTTATCGAGCACAATCGTGGTCATCACGCTAATGTGAGCACTGAAAAAGATCCGGCTACATCAAGATATGGAGAAGTCGTTTTTGTTTTTTGGTTCCGATCAGTCATTACTGGGTACGTTTCAGCTTGGAAAATAGAATCGAAAAGGCTGAAGAAGGCCGGAAAGCCTTTTCTGCACTGGAGTAACGAAATGATTTTTTATGTGATTTGCCAAGCTGCAGTTTTGATTACTGTCACGTTGGTCTTCAATGTTTGGGTGATGTTGGCATCACTTGCAGCCTCGACAATTGGCTTCATTCTTTTGGAAACCGTCAATTACATCGAGCATTACGGATTGCTTCGTCACACGAATGAGGACAAATTCAAGCGAGTAATGCCAATTCATAGCTGGAACAGCAATCATCCAATGGGAAGATTATTGTTGTTTGAATTGAGCCGACACAGCGACCATCATTTCATGGCCAGCCGACCATATCAAGTGCTTAGGAATTTTGATGATTCACCTCAAATGCCAACTGGTTACCCCGGAATGGTGATGTTGGCATTGGTGCCACCACTATGGTTTGCGGTGATGAATCCGAGAGTGAAAGCACTCAGAGAGAAATATCCAGAAGAGTTGAGAAGTATGCCGATTGCGGCTTAAGAATGCTTGTATTTCCCAAGTAATTCATTCACCAAATCAACATAACCTTGACAGGCATCTTGAACCGATTTGCCTTCATTGTCTTTCCAAGATTGCCATTTGAACTGACCCTTCATATCGAACATGCCTGGCTTCTTGGTTTCGTTGTCGCCTTCGGTAGCTTGCTTAAACAGACCATAAATTCTGAGTAGCTCATCGTTACCCGGACGTTCGGTCAGCGTTTTCAACTTGATCTGAGCGGCCTCAAATTGTTCTTCAATACTTGCCATTTTGCGGTGAATTGGGTTGGTTAAAGTAATTTCAAGTAAGCGCGCTTGTCAACAACAGCTGCAGTTAGAACGCCACTGGTCATGGCTGATACTACACCAACTGTGGCAATATCAACCCCAGACATTAAGAAGTTCTTGATAGGAGTTCTGACTCGAAGGTCTTCGCATCCGAAACGCTCAGGAGTGGCAGCAAGACCATAGATGGCACCTTGACTTGCTCTTGTGTAATGCTTTGCAGTTAGTGGTGTGCTTAGCTCACAGAAATCCATATGCTCCATAATTTCAGGCATTCTGATTTTCAATTCGGCCAAAAGTCTGTCTGTGACCTCTTGTTTGAATGTTTCGTAATCCGCAGGTCGATCCCCAAATTGAGTTTCGCTCCACTTCTCATATGCCGACCAATGCACGAATGTTACACACTCACCAGTGTGTTTTTGATCTGGCCCAGGATCGTGGTCAGGATCTTTGGTAGAAGGGAAGGAGACATACAATAAATGTGGAGCCTCATCCTTATTGCTGAGATCCCAAAGTTCTATGTCGTTGCTAGAAACGGTATACAACCATCGGTTGCAGCCATTTGCACCAAGCTTTGTGATGTCTCCCTTAAAGGCAATGTTTAAACACAGGTAGGATGGAGAATCTTTAATTCCGCTAATCGCTTTAGCCCACTCTGATGATTTGAAGGATTCTGGAATCAAATTATTAACAGTTGATTTTGCACCCGCTGCGGAAACCACGTATTTGGCTTTAATCACGGTGCCATCGCTCATCTCCACGCCTTTGGCCTTTCCGTCTTCAACGAGAACTTCTTTCACCTCGGCTTTGGTTAAAACTTTTCCACCGGATTCAATAACGTTTCCGAGCAAAGCTGACGCAAATGCACTAGATCCACCTTGAGGAAAGTATGCTCCGTTGCCAAAGTGTAAATGTGTTAAAGCATGAATGGCGAAACTGGAGTCTTCCGGTACATTTCCATAATACCCCCAATGTGCAGTGAGAGCTAGTCGCAATTTTCCAGTGATACCATGCTTGTCAAGCACGGATGCAGTAGTCATCTTCCAATAATTGGGGACGAACGCATGGTATACAGAACCAAGAGCCTTATCCAACCACTTTGGTAACGTCTGAAACACATAGAAACTCCTACATAAAATGTTGGAACGCTTAACGGTTTTCCAATAAGCCAAAAGCTTGTCTTTGTCTTCAGGAAACTCTTCGCAAAGTGAATCCAAAAACTTCTGCGTATTGGCCGGCATCGTCACGTCAAAATTTTCAGGAAACTGAAATTTCTCGTAAGGATCCGCATTCAGATTCATTTTGACCTTACCCTTGGTCAGCCACATCAACATCTCATAAGGAAGCTCACCGGGCGTCATTTCTCCCATCACGTGTACGCCCACATCCCACTTGTAGCCCTTACGGCCAAACATGTGGGTGAATCCACCAGGAATGTAATGTTGCTCTAGAACGAGGACTTTATGTCCTAGTCTCGATAGGGCAGAAGCACAGCACATGCCGCCCATTCCAGAGCCGATTACAATCACATCGAAGTCACCTTTCACATCAGGTGAATAGTTCTCGTAAACGCGTTTATTATTGTGTTTTGGAAGTACCGACATATGGATGATTTCTGGCGGCCGAAGCTACCAATTTGAACAGGACGTTTTGAGAATTAGGCAATCGGATTCATCTCAATACTGACGAGATAGTCCTGCTCGTTCCGATTGAAAAAGAACTTGCTTCTAACGGAGGCCTCATCAAATTCATAGAAGTACGAAACGTGTTCTTCTTTATCAGCATCATTTCGATTAACCCACTTTACAGTATAGCTGTTCTTTTCTTCGTCCTTGTGAGATTGGCGGAGGTATTCGAGCATATTTTCCAATGCCCTTACCGAACTCGTTCCTCGTGTTTGGTGAAGAAGGAAAATGGCGTTGTTGTTTGCATTACGCGTATAAAGATCAAGTTGAACGCTGTTGTCAACATCATCAATATCAACGTGATAATCGAAATGAACCGTGTTCCGGTTATCGTCAAAAATCAGTGTAATAATCAGTCCTTCCAGATCAAACCGTCTATCCTTCTTTCTCATTTGGATTCATTCATTTCGTACGGTGAATGTAGCAGTGGAAAGTTGATTGCAAAAGGGTTTTCATCAGTCCCTCCAATTCTATATTTACGGACATGAATTACAGTATTTCATTCCAAGATCCGCACAATCATTTTATTGACATTGAGGCAAGAATTGACACTTCTGGTCAAGAGACTTTGAAGCTTCAGTTGCCAGCTTGGCGACCAGGCAGGTATGAGCTGGCCAACTTTGCGAAGAACATTCAGAAGTGGGACGTGAGTGATGATAAAGGAGTCAACCTCAAGAATGGAAAGATCAGCAAAGACTGCTGGGAGATCAATTGTGCAGATGCTGACGAAGTGGTTGTTCGGTACAATTTCTACGCGAATGAGCTGAACGGGGGAAGTACATATCTGGATTCGAAACAGCTATACGTCAATCCTATAAACTGCTTTTTGTACGAAGTAGGGAAAGAGGATGAATCGTGCGCGTTGAACCTTGAGATTCCCGATGATTACCAAGTTGCCACTGGGCTGAAAAGGGAAGGGGGTCATTGGAGTGCAGACTCTTTTCATCAATTGGTGGACTGTCCATTTATTGCAAGTGCCAGTTTACAGCACGGGGAATATGTTGTGAATGGCGTTTTATTCCATCTATGGTTTCAAGGCGAATTCAAACCGGATTGGGAACGTATCATTCACGAATTCAGTGCATTTACAAAGGTGCAAATGGATGTGATGGGTGGATTCCCGGTGAATGAGTACCACTTCCTTTTTCAGATCACTACAGCTTTGTCATATCATGGAGTGGAGCACAGCAATAGTACAGTCGTTTTACTTGGGCCGAGTTACGACATCCTAAAACCAGCCAAGTGGTTGGATTTTCTGGGTGTGAGTTCGCACGAGTTATTTCACACCTGGAATGTGAAAGCAATTCGGCCCATCGAAATGCAACCGTATGATTATTCCAAAGAGAACTACACCAAGCTTGGGTATGTTACCGAAGGAGTGACAACCTACTATGGTGATCTCTTTTTATACCGATCAAAGGGTTTTACGGATTCCGAATACTTCAAAGAGCTGCACCAATTATTCCAGCGGCACTTTCACAATTACGGAAGGTTCAATCTCTCTGTAGCGGATTCCTCTTACGACACATGGTTGGATGGATATGTAAAAGGGATTCCACACAGAAAAACATCGATTTATACGGAAGGAGCAATGGTTGCGCTGCTTCTAGATTTATCAATCAGAAAGGAAACAGATAGCCAAAAGTCTCTGGATGATGTAATCCGCCTTATGAATGAACGATTCGGAATAACCAGAACTGGTTATTCTGAATCTGATTATTTGGAAACCGTGAATGATGTAGTCGGGTCAGATTACTCCGAATTCTTCAACACCTATTATTATGGTACACCTGATCTGCTGCCAAAACTGGAAGAAATGTTGGCGTTTGTTGGCCTAGAAATAAAGGACATTTCGTCAAAACTATATTTCGAAAACCGATTTGGTTTTAAGGTGAATTATGTGGCAAGTAGATCTGCAAGAATTACTGATGTGGCACCAGATTCAATTGCGGATAATTCCAAAATGAAAATTGGTGATGAGATCGTATCCATCAACGGAATTAGAATACTCGGGAACCTAAATGATTGGTTCGAATATTTCCAAGACGAGACGGTTTCGCTTGCAATCAACGGTGAAGACGACACTCATAAAGTGAATCTTACACCAACCGAAGAGCGGTATTACCGCTCACGATTGCCTCAGAAAATGAAAAATGCCTCGGATAACCAGAAGCGGCATTTCGAGGGGTGGACGAGTCGAGGCTACTGAGAAACTGTTCATATTCGGTTCATAAGCTGTTGGTAACCATGTGTGCTTTCGGTTAATAAGAACAACCCTCAAGATTTGGTTTGAGAGTAGTGCTTTGCCTAGTTTTGATATCAGCAAGTAAGGGATAAAAGACTGGTTGAGAAACCACTAGCAATTGAAACCTACGGGAAGAAAGAGCTTGAGATTCTTCTGATTAAATGAGGTAACGAGTTTGATCAATTTGTTCAGGCAACTGAGCAAATACCTCGGAAAAGGCAACTTAACCGAGTCTGTGATTAACAACTCTTCGGAGTTATTGAGTAGCAGGGAGGATAATCGCAAGATTGTACTTGTAAGAAGAGAAGTCACAATAACAGTAGCTTGTCGCTTTACATTCACTACGGTGATTGTGTAAGCAAAGCGGAGTCAGATAGCAATATCTGTCTCCGCTTTTGCTTTGCGCAATTTTTTCCAACCATTGACATCATGTATTAAATTGCGATACGATTTGTGAATTGCGCCACCTTCCAACTTCAACCTAGTCATCAGTGGGTTTTAGATGTAACAAAAATTCATTTTTTCGGTATCAGACAGTGACCAAAAAATTCACGCAATACATGTATCAATCCATGCAACGTAGGCCCAATTTCAATCTGGTCCTGCTGCTCGCGATGTTTACTCTATTCGGTGTTGTCCGCACAGCTTCTGGGCAGGATCTTACTTTGTCTGTTACAGGCTCGGTAAAGGAGGGATGGAAAAAACTAGAAGGGGCCCGACTGCAGGTTTTTAAAGATGGAAAATTGATGGATTCCCCGGTTCTAACAGCTGGTGATTTTACATATGTCTTTGAAACAAATTCGGTTTATGTAATGGATTTTTCCATGGGCGGATTTGTGTCAAAGAAGATTGAATTCAATACAGCGGTGCCATCTAACGCCAAAGGAGGTTGGGAACCATTTGAGTTTGTTGTGGAACTGTTCAAAGAGCAGGAAGGTCTGAACGAAGCGGTTTTCGCTAATCCCGTTGCCAAAATTAAGTACGAGCCAATTCATAGCAATTTCGATTACGACATCGATTATACGATGGAGTTCCAGAATGCAGAGGAGGAGATGTTTGATGAATTTGAGGAGTTGCAAAGAATTCGAGATGAGGAAGAGCGAATGGTTCTTGAGGAAGCTGAAAAGGACAAGGCCAAAGCAGAGGAAGAACGTTTAGCCGCAGATAAAAAACGAGCAGAGGATCTAAAAAAAGCGAAAGAAAATTTTGCGCAGAAAAAGGAAGCGTTGCGTAATCAGCAATTAGCTAAAGCGCAACAGGAAAAGGATGACAAAGCCAAGATAGCCAGTGAAGCTAAATCGGAAGAGGAGCACAGAACATTAGAGGCCAATCGAATGACGGATGAGCTATACGCCAAGTTGATTTCAGCAGGTGATAAGCGAATTGAGAGCGGGAATTTGGATGCAGCAGAACAAAGCTTCCAACAAGCAAAGGAGACGAAGCCGAAGGAGAAATACCCTCAGGAAAAATTGAATTGGATTACCAAAGAGCGGTTTCGTTTGAAGGATGAACAGCTCGCAAAAGAAAAAGAATACAACAGCCTTATTAAGAAGGCATCCTCAGAATTGAGTGCTAAAAAATATGAGGAATCAAGGGTGTTATTCATTGCTGCTGCTGAGATTCGGCCAGATGATACGGTCGTCAAGGCAAAATTGGCGGAAATTGATGCAATCCTTCTAGATATTACTGCAAATCAGAAAGAACAAGATGAACGACTGGCGCGGTTCGATGCATTAATGGCTCAAGCTCGGCAACACAATAAAGGTGGCCTTGGAGAGCAAGCATTGGCAGCGGTTAATGAGGCGTTGGTAATTCAAGAGAGTAGTAAAGACGCAAAAAATCTCAAAAGGGAGATTGAAGCAAGAGTTCAATCCAACGAGAAAGAGGCGCTCGCAGCGTCAGCAAAGCGTATTGAATTTAATCAAGCCATTAAGATTGCCGATCAACTTTATTCTGAAGAGAAATGGAAAGAATCTAAAACGAGCTATTTATCGGCTCAGAAAATTCTAAAAGAAGAGCAACATCCCAAGGATAGAATTGCTTTGATTGATCAAAAATTGAAAGACCAAGCTGAATTAGCTGCCGATGTAGCCAAGAAGGAGCACGAATATAAAAAGGCACTAGCCGCAGGACAAAAAGCAATAGATGGAGGAAATTGGGATGAGGCGAAAAAGGAATTGACAGTCGCTACTTCACTCAAACCTGATGAGCAAGAACCAAAAAACCTTTTAGCTCAGATAGATGAGCATACCGCATTAGTTGCAAAAAAGGAGAAGGAAGCAATGAAGAAGGCTGTTCAGCTAGCTGCCATGATCAATGCCGGTAAAGCATCGATTAAAGCTGGAAACTTAGAACAGGCTGGAACTGTAGTTAATGAAGCGTTGTCGCTGAGCCCTGATAATCCAGAAGTAATGTCATTAAAAACGGCTTTGGATAAGGGGAATGAAGCTAAAGCCAAAGCTGCAGCTGATGAACTTGCTCAAGAAGAAAAGGCTCGAAAGGAAGCTGAGCGACTAGCGAAATTGGAAGCTGATCGTTTGGCCAAGGAAGAAGCTGAGCTGGCTGCCAATGAGTTGAAGTTGAAAGAGCAGGTGGAAGAAGCCAAGCTTGCTGAGTTGGCCAGTGCGGCAGCCGAACAAGCCAAAGCTGACCAACAAGAGCGTGAGCGGTTAGCAAAAGAAGCAGAAGAAAAAGCAGCCAAGGAAGAAGAAGTTAGGCTAGCGGCCGCTAAGAAAGCTGAGGATGAAGCCGCTGCTTTAGCAGCAGAAATTGAGGCTGAAAGGCAAAAGAGATTAGAGGCAGGTCGAGCTGAAGCCCAACGCATCACGGCTGAAGAAGCGGAGAGGTTAGCAGCAGAAAAGGCCAAGCTGGCCGAAGAAAAGAGAATAGCGGATGAAGCGGCAAAGTCAAAGGCGAAGGAAGAGTCAGAGAGATTAGCGGCCGCCCAAGCTAAAATAGATGAGGAAAAAGTTAATCTAAAGTCAGAAGCTGAAAGACTTAGGAAAGAAGCTGAAAGTGCACGCATGGCTGCGGTGAAGGAAAAGGAAGAAATTGAGCGTCTAGCTGCAGAAGTATTCAAGCAAGAACAGGAAGAAGCAAGGGCCGAACAAGCTCGAATAGCTGCTGATAAAAAGGCGGATAAAGAGCGACTTGCCAACCTTGCTAAACAAGAAGAACGGGAAAGAAAAGCTTCTGAAAAAGCAAGGAAGGATAAGCATCGATCAGAAGAGTTAGAAGCACAAAAAGCTAAAACAAAGGCAGAAGCCGAGGAACAACAACGGATTGAACAAAAGGAGATTGCTGCGTTGAAAGTGGAGCAAGATTTAGTCGCAGAACACGAAGCACTTGTTATGGAAGAGGAAGCCACAGACTTGCTTGCAAGTGAAATGGCTCGCGAAGAGTCAAGAATGAAGGCAATAGTTGAAGCTCAGGTTCGGAAAGAAATGGAGGCTGAGTACAATGATGACATCAAGCAGATTAAACGAGATCGGCAACTGGTTGAACAAACTAAACGGCAACAAAACCGTGATGAAGAATTGGCCGCTCGTAAATTGGAACGAACGAGAGAAATTGCCGATGCAAGAGCGGAAGCTGCACGTAGAAATTCGGAAAAGCAGATT
>JBLFWJ010000022.1:0-28322 GCA_047611425.1 Bacteroidia bacterium
GCTATTTATTTCCTTACACCAGGAATTAAGCTAAAGAACCTAGTGCTTCTTGGGCTTAGTTGGTTCTTTTACGCTTGGGGAGAGGGCGAGTTGGTCATTCTAATGTTGTTGTCATCGTTGTTCAACTACGGCATCGGCTTATTGATTCATCGCGCCAAAAATTCTGGGATTCCTTTATTTATTGGTGTTGCAGTCAACATACTTGCTTTAGTGTATTTCAAATACATAGGGCTGATAGTTGGTAGTATAGACACGCTATTGGGAACTGAGTGGAATAATGGAATCGACATTCATTTGCCTATCGGCATATCATTTTTCACATTTCAGTCAATATCCTATATCGTTGACTTACATCGTGGTCAAGCCAAGGTTCAGAAGAATCCGCTTGATTTAATGCTCTATATTTCATTGTTCCCTCAGTTAATCGCAGGACCAATTGTTCGATACACCCAAGTAGAGAAGAATTTAAAAAATAGAACACATAGTCTACACGACATTGTAGAAGGCTTAAAACGTTTTTGCATTGGATTGGCAAAAAAAGTATTGGTTGCCAATGTTATGGGCGAATTGGCTGATCAAGTTTTTTTGATGGCAAACAGTGAATTGTATTTCGCGTTATGCTGGGTAGCTGTTTTAGCATTTGCCATTCAGGTTTATTTCGACTTCTCAGGCTATTCAGATATGGCCATTGGGCTAGGACGGGTTTTTGGGTTTCAATTTCCAGAAAATTTCAACTATCCATATATATGCAAGAGCGTCACTGAGTTTTGGAGAAGGTGGCATATCACGCTATCCACTTGGTTTAGAGACTATCTCTACATACCGTTGGGTGGAAGTAGAAAGGGAATTGGCCATTTGTACTTTAATCTAATTACGGTTTTCTTCATAACGGGCCTTTGGCATGGAGCGACCTGGAATTACGTGTTGTGGGGATTGTTTCATGGGTTTCTGATGATTTTAGAAAGAAATGCGTTTGGACGGTTTTTAGAGAAATCACGACTTATGGGGCACGTTTATGCATTGGTGATGATTATTGGCTCCTATGGCATATTCAAAGTAGAAGGGTTGTCAAATGCAGTGGATTTTTATGCTAGAATGTTCAGTTTCGAGCCAATATCTGAAGGATTACTTTTTACAGATGTTCTGACAATTAAATACGTTGTAATTTTTATTATTGGAGTGATATTTTGTATGCCGGTTAAGGTTGTTTTACAAAAGGCATTTTCAAAAATGGGTTCTCCATTGCAGAGTTTGGTTTTGGGAATGAGCAATGTTTACTACTTGGTGCTGCTGGTTTTAAGTATAATGTCGGTAGCATCTTCAACGTACAACCCGTTTATCTACTTCAGGTTTTGAAACAGACGCGGTCCAACATAGCTTGTCCTTTACAGCAAGACAGCATAAATAGGCTTAAGTCTAATATGAATCGAAATGACTAGGATAATTAGCTCCATTTCGGTTTTTGTTGCTCTAGCACTATCATTAGCAGGTGGCTTGTTTTATGGATTTTATCCAGAACAAGAGACTGAAGGCCCTTTGCTCATTTCACTGTCATTTATATGTGAAGAGCTACAAAGTGAGTTAGAGGTATCCTATCTGGATAGTTCGATGCAGGTGTCTTCAGGAAACCAGAAATCGGTGCATCCATCCTTCAATTCGGGCACGTTCGAATTCCCGAATGAACCAACATTAGATTCATTAACCTTTAAAATCAGCGCTTCTGCCCCAGTTCACATAACCGGCCTAAGTATTAACAGTGGTGCCTTTCACCGTACATACCAGCCCAAGGAATTAATTTCGGTTGCCAACATTTATTCTGATCATTTTTTAATTGATCAAATGAATCAATTAGTGATAGTCCCTGAGAACGGCATAATCAAATTGGTTTTTAAAGATCAACTGTCTTTTGAGACTGAGGCTGAGCCTGATTTGTTACTTCTAGAGCAGTGGGTTGAGGATATTGTGATTTCAGTTTTTCCTTCTGGTGGTTTTGACTCTGAAGACCTGAATTGGAATTGGGTCTGGACAGTATTTTGGGTCTTACTCGGTATCCAATTGGCGGTCTTATTTGTTTCCAAATCAGACGAGTACCTCAAAGCACAGCTCATTGCACTGGTTTTAGCATCGCTC
This sequence comes from Bacteroidia bacterium, assembly GCA_047611425.1. Classification (GTDB taxonomy): domain Bacteria; phylum Bacteroidota; class Bacteroidia; order UBA10329; family UBA10329; genus JBLFWJ01. The sequence continues at coordinate 2,131 of JBLFWJ010000022.1, forward strand.
GCAAGTTTCATTTTGCAGCTAATGGTAGAAGATGTTAAGAATGCCTCAATTACTTTGTCACTAGGTGAACAATCGAAAAATGACTCGGCATCGTACCAATTGTATTACAGTTTGAACGGGGAAGTAATTCGCGACCATTTTGTTTCTGAAAAAGCAGCACCAACCAATCCGGTTTCGGTCTCAATTTCGCTACCCAATTCAGTTCATCGGCATTTGAGATTGGATTTACCTGTCAATGATTCGTTGATTATTTCATCGATAAGGTTTCAATATTGGCCACTTTCTTTTGACCTAATAGGATATGAGATAATTGAGAATTTTTCTGGATTGAACGACCTCAATTACTTGGTTAATGAAAATGGGGATTTAGTTGTGAAGACGGGAAGCTTTGACCCTTTTATGTCTTTTTCAAAGGATGAATTTCAAGACCAATTTGTCACATATCAACTGAAAAAAGAGCATTATCCTTTTCTGATATTTTTTGCGTTGTACCTGATTTATCTTGGTGTACTCCTTGTTCTGAAAAGGAGGAGTCACGCGCTTTTTTTATTGGCATTCCTGTCAATTCTAATGCTTCCAAATATTTCTTTTCTTTTTAAAGAAACCGTGGTTACTCTTAATACGGAGAAAAGAGAAGCAGCACGACTTCCGGTTGCATGGGATAATGTTCGGGATCTCACCAGAAAAACGAGCGAGTACCTCGATGATCAGTTTGGTGGAAGAGCCAGTTTAATTACTGGTTGGAATATACTGAACGTCATGTTATTTGGTCAGACTGGTAATGGAGCGGCAGTCGTTTTTGGTAAGGATAATTGGATGTACTATCAGTCAGAAGAGGTAACGGAGCTTTTTGAGAATACAACTCCCCTAAGTGAAGAGGAGATGGAGAAAATGACCGATATTCTAGAAGAAAGAAGGAAATGGTTGGCTGCCTACGGGATAGATTATTATGTGGTGGTTCCTCCCCTTAAACACACCGTTTATGAGGAGAATCTTCCAAGCCACTTAAGAATGCGCGCTCCAGTGTCTAAATTGGATATGTTTAGTCAATATATTAAGTCCAACTCATCTCTAAACTACCTTGATTTAAAGGATCAAATTCTTGCTGCTAAGGCGAAAGAGGAACTTCCAATTTATTTCAAGTATGACAGTCATTGGAACATGACCGGTGCCTTTTATGGTTACTCCGAAATCATTGAACATGTAAAGGTGAATCACCCTGAAGTTGGGGCTAGCATGAAACAGAGCGACTTTACTTGGGAAATGGAGTACTCTACAGAAGGCGACTTGGCAAAAATGATTTCAATGAATGAGTATTTCGTTAGGTCTGAGTTGATGCCTCTTCCAAATTCCCGGTATAAAGCTGAAGTCGTAAAATCGATTGATTACCCATCTCTTGCCGGAAGAAGGCCTGCGTATACTTTGGAAGTTCAAGACACCACATTGCCAACTTTATTGGTTGACCGAGACTCATATTCAAATTACTTGATACCGTATCTGTCCAATCATTTTGAGCGGTCGGTTTACGTTTGGAGCCCTTTATTCAGTGCTGAAATAATCAAAACAGAACGACCAGATATCGTGATTACCCAAATGACCGAAAGGTCTTTTCTTGATGTTAAATTGGAAAACCCCGAATTGGTTGTTTCGGAATTAGACTCGATAAATCAATTAGTGCCTGAGACTGAAATCGTGCGCCCCTAACGTTTGATTAGGATTGTAGCACGGGTCGTGGTCTATGTAGTTTGTCCAACGGTCCTTTAGCTTACCAATTTCTTGTATGTGTCGTGCGTATGATTCGTTAGTCGCATGAGGATGCCCACGCGAAATGGACTCATAATGGAAAAGCTCTACATGAGGCACGTAGATATTATTGAATCCAGATTCTCTAACTCTAAGGCAGAAATCTACATCATTGTACTCCACAGAAAATTCTTCGTCAAAGCCTTTCAGTTTATCGTAAAGTTGCTTGCGAATCATTATGCATGCTGCCGTAACGGCCGAATAATTGTTCGTGAGATTTACATAGTTGAAGTGGCCAGGTCCATGGCGATCTTCGCCTACTAGTACGTGGCCGGCAGCACCGCCTAATCCCATTACTACACCGGCATGTTGTATGGTTTGATTCTCATACATCAACTTTACTCCAACAACACCAATTGAAGGTCGTTGTGCTTGTTCCATCATACCTTCCAACCAATCTTCTGAAATTACTTCTGTGTCATTATTCAATAAGACCAAAAATTTACCAGATGCCTGCTCTGCGCCTAGGTTTACCAATGATGAAAAATTGAAAGGAATCTCCGCCCGTACACACTGAAATCGTCCCTTGTACTTTTCGGTATAAACATCCATCAGTTGGAAAAATGACTTTTCCGAACTGTTGTTGTCTACAACGATTACCTCAAAATTCTGATAGGTAGATTTTTCGAACACCGAGTCAATACACCGTTCCAAATAGTCTGCTTTATCCTTAGTAGGAATAACGATACTGACCTTTTCGCTTTCGGACTTTAGATCATATCGAATCGAGTAACCTCTGAAACCATCAAGGAAATCAACCGTCCCAGGCTCGTCTCTTCTTACTAAGGCTTCTGTTAAAGCTTTCTTGGCCGCGATGTAAGCGTATGGCTTTGCTTCTTCGCCTGATGCAGCAGATGCAGCGTGCATTCTCCAATGGTATAACACTCTCGGAATGTGGAATACAGCATCTGTTTTTTCTACAAATCGAAGAACAAGATCGTGATCCTGGCTTCCGTCATAACCCAATCTCCAGCCTCCGATTTCCTTGAATATATCAGCACTAAAAACCGTTAAGTGACCTAAGTAATTCCTCGAAAGAAGATTATCTGGAGACCAGTCTGGTTTGAAGTGGGGGTAGCTGTGCACAGCATTATCATCAACCTTATCCTCATCAGAATAAATGAGATCGACCTTATTGTTTGAGTTGATGACCAAAGCATTATGGTACAAAGCATCTGTGGTGATTAGGTCATCTTGATCCATCAAAACGATGTAATCACCGGTAGCTATATCCAATCCAGAGTTGGATGCGGCAGCAATATGCCCGTTTTCTTTTCTGAAGACAGCTTTAATCCGAGAATCTCTTTTCTGATATTCTTTAATAATCTTTTTTACCTCCTTGTTCGAAGAATTATCATCTGATAGGCAAAGTTCCCAGTCTGGATATATCTGTGCCAACACGGACTCCATAGCTGCTCTAAAATGAACAGAAGATGGATTGTAGACCGGCATTACAATGCTGAATTTCGGCCGCTTGACAAAACCATCCATCTCTTTCTTCAGGGTGATTAAAGTGGATTCAGTAGGTAGATGTCGCGATAACCATTGATTGTAAGCATCCCCGCCAACGTGCTGCCCAATCTGATCAGCCTCTACGATATAGACTTGCCGCTCTTCAGTCCAGAGGTATAGGTGCTTAAATATTTTGGCTAGAAAGCGCTTTAAAATTGAGCGACCTTTCTTTCCCAACATGAACACGAACTTCTTAAAGATGTTGGATTCCTGATTTCCAGAATAGTTCGATTTGAACAAATTCTTAAAGTGGCGTAATTGCTTGTAGAATTTAAAGGGTTTGGACGACTCAATTCTGTTAATTCTGCTTTGCAATTGAAATATTGATCCAAGAGCTTTTTCGTTTTGAGAATTGAGTTGCTTAAGCTGTTCTGTTTGTAATTCTAAATCAGCAATGTTTTTCGTTTTCTCAGCAATGAGACGGTCAATCTGAAGATTGTATTCTACAACTTTAGACTCGTGTGCAAAGCTAGTTTCATCAAATTTTCGATTGAGCTCAGTTATCAGATTATCAATGTTTTTAATCTGATTTTCCTTGTCTTCTATTGTGCCTTTTAATTCTTGAATTTGAGCACTATATCTCTCAACAGTATCTTGAAGCTCTACAATTGAAATCTTGTCTCGGCTAATCTGCTCTTCGAGGTTCTGGATATGCGTCTCCTTTTTTTCAACTGCATCAGCGAGTTGAACCGCCTCTGCATCTTTGATTTTTAGAAAATCCTGAAGCTTTTCGTCATTCTCGAGTAATCGCTGTATTTCTGACTCAAGTGCTCTTCCTTCTTTCTTACCCGACTTAACCAACTCCTCATTGTGCATGAGGAAATCGAGGTAATACATTATGGTTCCTGAGGCATTCTTTTGGTAAAGATTCTGATGCTTATTTATAATGTAGGCAGTGGTTTTTCTACGATTCTCATGCTGGTTTACTTGGCTAAGCATAGATCCTTCAACCACGCGGTATTTGAATAGTGGTTCTGGAATATGCTCGAACTTCAATCCCTTAGACCAGCATCGAATCCAGAATTCCCAATCCTCAAAACCGACCATTCCGCTTTCATCAAACTCTCCTACAACATCAATAATGGATTTTCTAAAAACGGCACAGGCATCTATGAAATTACCAGCTAATAAACGATCCGAAGAAAAAGGTGGAACGCTATAAACCGATTCTATCAAGTCTTTTCCAAATCGATAATGATCGGAATAAACGATGGCCGTTTCAGGATTAGAATCCAAGATTTTAATAGCCTGAATAAAATACTGAGTGTCGATTAAATTATCAGCATCGAGAAGAAGAATGTATTCTCCTTTCGCCATACAAATGCCAACGTTTCTGGCTGCTGAAAGCCCTTTGTTCTTTTGATGAATTACAGTGATTCTCTCGGTTTCTAGACTAGAAACTACCTTTTCGGTATTGTCATCATCCGAACCATCATTTACAACGATAACCTCACAGATTGGATGCTTGCCCACCTGAACGCTTGCCACAGCTTCCTCGACAAATGCACCGTGGTTGTAACACGGGATTATCACGGATACTTTTATCTCCTGGCTCATTCGAAATATTGATTGTAATGGTTGATGGCTTCTTCAACTTCGCCATCGTAAACAACTCTGCCTTCGTTCAGGCAAATAGCTCGCGTACAGATTCTGCGCACATCAGATGCTCCATGCGAAACGAATAAAATGGTGCATCCTTGTTCTTTGAACTCAAGAATTCGCTCAATACATTTCTGCTGAAACCCTACATCGCCAACGGCCAAAACTTCGTCAATTAAAAGGATATCGGGTACTTCTGAAATGGCAATGCTGAATGACAATCGAGCAACCATCCCAGTAGAGTATGTCTTAACCTGACGTTTCAGGTTTTCCATACTTAACTCTGAAAAGGAATGGACTTCTTCTATCTTCCTTTGAATATCGCTTCCGCGGTTTCCTAATAGACTGCTGATCAACTTGATGTTTTCAATACCGGTCAATTCCATTTCAATTCCAGATCCGAGAGCCAACATTGGAGCCAAGCGGCCATGTACAGAAACACTACCCGTGTACGATTTTAAAATGCCTGAAACACATTTGAGCAAGCTGCTTTTGCCTTCTCCATTCTTGCCAAGAATGCCAACAATTTCACCTGGATACACATCTAGGTTAACGTCTTCAAGTACCTTTTTTTTGGCAAATGGCTTGAGGAAACCAAACTTCACCGTAAGATCCTTAATGGAGTTAATTCCTTGGTCGAACGTGTAATAGTAGATATCTACACCCTTCAATTGTATTTGAGGATCAGCCATCAGATATTGGATATTAGTCCTTTTTCAAGCTTGTAAAGCGCCAATTTCCCCATAGCGTAAAGCCCAAAGGAAATCACAGAAATAGTTATCCAGCTGCTTAATTCAGGAACAGTATTGCTGTACAGAATATCCCTAAAAACTCCGAAGTAATGGTAAAGCGGATTGGCTTTAATGTAGATCATGTAATGCTCAGGTATAATCGAATCGTCATAAGCAATGGGAGATAGGTAGAATAGTGCCGGGTTGATTGTGTTCCACAGAATACTCACATCTCTGAGGTAAACATTAAGAAGGCCTAAGAATACACCCAGACCATACGAGGCTAAGGCGAATAGAAATGTTGCCGGGATCAGAAGAACGAAATGCCAGCTCAATTCCAGTCCAAAAAAGAACATAAGCACTGTAAACGGGATGATGGAAATGGCCAAGGCCACCAACTCACTTATGATGGATGATAATGGGAAGTTGTATAACGGAATATTGATGGTTTTGATGATTCCACCGTGGCTTATAAAACTTTGAATTGTCTGATTAGTAGCATTGGAAAAGAACTGCCAGAAAACCAAACCAATAATCACATACAATGAGTAATTCTCAATGTTCATGAAAGCCATACTAAACACGAAATTGAAAATGGCTAGGAAAACTAGGGGTGTAATCAAACTCCACAAGAAGCCTAGAACAGACTGCTTGTATTTGAGCTTGAGGTCGCGTGCAACCAAGCTTCTGATAATCCTTAGATCTGAAGTCATATGCTTAAGCGGGGTTGGCGTGGCATTAGGCAAAAGTAGGGGATAGGGATTAAGGACTTCAGGATTATTCTGAAGAATGAAATGGATTTGAACTTGCTGATTCAGCGCTTCAAATCTCTTCCAATATTGGGGTACGCTCAGAAATGATTTACTAGTCTTAGCACAATTACTAATAGAACATGATTTCAGTCGTATCATTGAAAATCAATTCAACTGGATGAAGACGCTTTATGTCAATGGCCGATTTCTTTCACAACCTCTTGCTGGAGTGCAACGCTTTGGCGTTGAGATTTGCAAGGAATTGGCATTGTTGATTCCTGACCTAAAAATTGTTGTTCCTAGAGGAGTGAAAATTGATGAGGATGTTCTAAAGCCATGTGTTATGGAAGTTGGCAACCTGCAAGGAACCATTTGGGAGCAAATTGACCTAAATAACTTCATGCGTTCCAAGGGTGCGTTGCTCTTGAATTTATGTAATACTGCACCGTTGGGTTATGACCGCAATATTGTCACGATTCATGATTTGGGTGTGTTTCGTAATAGCAGCTGGTATGATTGGAAATTTGCCAATTGGTACAAGTTTTTGACACCCAAAATCGCTAAGAAAGCTAAGGTAATACTGACGGTAAGTGAGTTTTCGAAAAGTGAAATTATAGAAGTGCTGAAAGTCAATTCTGAGAAAGTTCACGTTGTGTATAACGGGGCTAGCAAACAAGTAGTTCAAGTGCAACCGCAGCCAAAAGAAAAGCTGGTAATACATATTGGAACACAAAGCGAGCGAAAAAATGTGAAAATGATGGTGGATTGCTATACGCAGTCGTGTCCAAATGACTTCAAACTCGTATTATGCGGCAATGTTGATAATAACCTTTCGTTGACTGCATCTAACCTCGATAATATGAATGGCATAGAAGTAATAAGTGGTGCCTCGGACATAGAGGTTTCAGCATTACTAGCCAAAGCCAGTTACGTTCTCAGTGCGTCTGAGTATGAAGGGTTTGGCTTGCCCATATTGGAAGGATTAGCGAATAATGCCAAGCCAATTTTGTCCAATATTCCTGTGTATAAAGAACTGTTTTCGGAGGTAGCACTTTTTTTCAATTTGGATAGCCCTGATGAATTATCAGAGGTTTTTAAATCACTAAATCAGATTGAAAAGTCCATTGATGAAGAAGTGGTTGCCAATCATTTAAACCGATACAATTTTGCAAAATCCGCAAAATCAATTAAATCGATTATTCAATCTCTGTGAAACCGAAAGTTGCCATAGTACACGATTGGCTAATCACGATTGGTGGGGCGGAAAAAGTGCTTAGGCAGCTGGTGATTATGTATCCCGAGGCGGACATATTCTGTTTGTTTAACTTCTTTAATCAGCAACAACGCGAGGAAATCCTTTTGGGCAGGAATACGAAGTCGACTTTTTTGGAGCACGTTCCTTTTTCCAAAAAGCACTATCGACATATGGTTCCAATCTTCTATAAGGCAGTTGAACGCTTGGATGTGTCGGGTTATGATATTGTGATTTCATCATCTCATGCTGTAGCTAAAGGGGTGATAACCCGAATGGATCAATTGCATTTCTGTTACTGTCATACGCCAATGCGTTATGTCTGGAATATGAAGAAAACATACCTATCTCAAATTCCGGATCGGTATCGAAAATTGGCTTCAGGTCTGTTTCGAAGGATGAAAGAATGGGATTTAAGCACTTCAGAATTTGTTGACCAATTTATTGCAAACTCCAAATTTGTTCAGGAGCGCATCAGAATAAATTACCAGAAAGATTCTATTGTAATCAACCCTCCCGTTGATACTGAATTCTTCAATATTGATGCTGGTTTAATCTCGCCAGAATCAAAACCATACTTCCTTATCGTTTCTCGCTTAGTGTTTTATAAAAGAATTGATCTAGCGATTGAAGCGTTCAATGAAATGCCGGATCGACAACTTGTAATTATAGGTTCTGGCCCCGAGCGTGAAAGGTTAGAGGCAATGTCAAATTTAAATACCACGTTCCTAAATTTCCAATCTTCCGAACGGATTCGCCAATATATGCAGCATGCGGAAGCCTCTATTTTCTCCGCTATAGAAGACTTTGGTATCACGTGCTTGGAAGTACAAGCCTGTGGAACGCCTGTTTTGGCTTATGATTTTGGAGGTTACAAGGAAACAGTAGTTCATGGTGAAACAGGCCTCTTGTTTAAACAACAAACTAAGAGATCAATCATGGATGTAATCGACAAATTACAGGCCTTGCCCCAGAAATTAAACCCAGTTCAGATTAGAGAAAATAGCCTGAAATATGGACATGACAGGTTTAGAACTCAAATAAAAGAGTTGATTGAATCAAGGGTAAATCTGAGTGATGAGCAAGTCTGATATGTCTAAGATCTGTATTAGAGGTCTTGATATATCCTTGCTACTTCTTTTTATTTTTCCAATTCTACCACTTCGCATTTCAGGGTTTTCAATTATTCCTTTGGCGGTGTTCGCCATTCTAAACCTTGCTATAACTGGATTCGATAAAAAGAAGGATGAAAGCTGGTTAATCTTTTTGGCTTTTCTCATTCTTCCGATAATGTATCTGTCGGAATTGATTTACACGGAGAATAGTGCATACGTGTGGCGCGAAGTTCAGCGAAAAATGGGGCTGATAATCATTCCGTTTCTGTTTATTATGATTCATCATTCCAGATTCAAAATGAATGTTAATCGGTACTTGAACGCCTTTGTTATCGCTGTTTTGAGTTTGGTATTGTTCACCCTAACCATGTTAATAGTATATGGGGTAAACCAGGATTACTTGGTTTCTGGTGGGTTGCCGTTTGCCTTAAGAACTACGGTTGAAGAATTAGTTGGCTTGCATCCAACTTACTTGGGAATTGTAGTCGCATTTTCAGCTATAGTCTTAGTTGAAAGACTTTCTGGACGAGTAAAAGAAAATTGTTTTGGGTTTATTCAAGCCATGCAGGTTTTGGCCATTATGTTAATGTCTGGTTTTCTGTTTTTAATAGCCGCAAGAATTGTAATTCTAGCATACATTCTTGTGTTGATGGTGCTGGCAATTAAAGGCACTAAATCGCTTAAATGGAGATTTGGGATTGTATCAATAGTTGGAATCAGTTCGCTGGTAGCACTTTTTACCGTTCCGATTATTAGCGACCGAATGATGGAATTTTTCGATTCTTCCCCTAATTCAACCAACGTTAGAACTATGATCTATGGCTGTTCCTGGGGGGTGATTAGTGAGCATTGGTTTTTTGGGGTAGGAGTGGAGCGTTTGCAGCCATTATTAGATACGTGCTACAGGCAGTTCCAAGGCGTTACAAGCAAAAGCTACTTTCAATACAACACTCACAACGAATTCCTGAATATCCTTTGCGCAAAAGGAATTAGTGGATTGATGGTATTTGCGGGGCTGTTGACTCTTCTTTTCAGACAAGCTAAGGGGAACGGCTTAGCCATCGCATTTCTTCTGCTTTTTGGCGTAACATGCATCACCGAAAACTTATTGGAACGTCAAATAGGCGTCTTCTTTTTTTCAGTATTCGGTAGTTTATTCGGGATTGTACAGATTGACAGAAAAAAGTAAGCCCTGCATCCGGATAGGGGTGCAGGGCTTAATCTAACCTCGTAATTTAATTACGGTCGCTCCGCCATAGAAAAGAAGAAGCTTCCTTCAATCTCAGCGTTCTCATCGCTGTCAGATCCGTGAACCGCATTCTTCGCTTTGCTTTCAGCATACTTTGCTCGGATTGTTCCTTCCTCAGCTTCCGCTGGATCAGTAGCTCCGATTAGTCCTCTAAAATCTGCAACTGCATTGTCTTTCTCAAGAATTACAGCTACGATAGGTCCAGAAGACATGTACTCAATCAACTCCCGGCTAACGGTGATCCAAAAAGGCCTACTGCCAATTCGGCCCAAACCAAGCAAAGGGACAGAAGTAGAACAACCACAGCAACTATACGATGTCTTTTTTTCTTGATGGTTCTTAAAGTCAATTCGAGTACAGTTCCTATACCGAAAAGTAATGCTGCTGCCACAATGAAATCCGCGGCATTCCAATTCACTTCACTTGTGAATTGCATGCCTATCAATGGAATCAGCAAAATTCCTGTTGAGGCAATGCCAAAAATGAGGGGTCGTCTATTAGCTATATCCATCATAAGTATAAATATAAGCGTTCTCAAGAATACAATTCTTAAGTAGTGTTAAGAGATTCTAAACCATCAGCATATTGCCAGATGCAGTGATGCTTAGAATCGATTTAACCAAAATGCGTGTCCGTAAAGTTGCCAGCATAAGAAATTTAGTGCTGCCGTAACCTTTTGATTCAGAAAGGAGATCCTTCGTTCCTCAGGGAAACAAACGAAGATTTCGAACCTTGCTGCTTGCTTCGCTGACGAAGGAAGCGTCTCACTATTTGAATTTAGAACGAGTTTATTTTTCATTTTTCTAACGAATAGAGCTTAGTGGCAGCTTTACGGACTATCATTTTAACCATTAACACTTCAAAGGTTCAACCGTTAATACGCCATTCTTGTATTTGAATAATAGACCAACGGTTTCCAAGGTGCACTTAGGCTCTATTACGAATATGATTTTGCCTCCAATAGTAAATTCCTTTTGTGTATTGAGAATCAACGGATGTTCGTATTTGGTGTTTTCCGTTACCCAATTAACTGGGCCATTAATAAATCGATGGTTATCGATTACTTCAACAGAGCGTGGTGATTCAACAAATTCTTCTCCAATCGCAAGATCAGCGTTAGGTGCAACTTCAACTTTGAAGATTCCTTTGAAATCAGTCGCAGAATGGGGAGATGTATAAAAACTTCCTCCGTACAGTTTGACTATAGAGACCAATTTAAACGAGCCATCATCCGCTTTTTCCACTTTGAAATCGATATCATAAGGATGTTCCATCGCCTTAGTATGGTCGGTTAGGGGCACATCATACATACTCACTTCCAAAACGGGAATAGATGGATTGTAGGGACTCAATATCGGATCGATTGGAGTTTGATCTTTCTGAGCACAGGCAATCGTAAAGGATAAAAGGAAAATGGCTAGCGTATATTTCATGAGTTTTTTTTGTCTTTTTTTATTAAAGTGCTTTTAGCAACCAGTGATTCCGAAGGAGAAAACCAGTTGTTGTTCAACGCTGAGGCCATTGGCGTCTAGGGCTGCTTTCCAGGTGCCAGGAGCCTCCGTAACCATTTCCACCATTCGCTTGTCAATTATGTCGTATCCAGAAGTTGATATCAGGATTACCTTGGAAATAGCACCCTTTTTGGAAACGGTAAATCGAACTTTACCAGGCCTCAAACCATCCTTAGAGATTTTTGTGGATTGGTGAACCTTATGTGATTTTACGTATTCCAAAAACGCATTTACGCCACCTTCATACTCAGTCTGTGTTTCTGGAATGACTGTGATGTGTGGCGTGGCAGACCCTTCCACTATCATACCGTTGTGCGGAATTAAATATTCCGATGAAATCAATATGTCATCAGAATAATTGATGCTTTGAAAAAGCTCGAGTTGGGCATCATTAAACTCCGCAGTATTACCCTTAACCTTCAGAATTGGTTTGTAATTGTCATCAAATGTTGAGACAACCACCGAACTACATGATACGATGTTTGGCATTTTAGCAGGATGGTTAAAATCAAGGTTTTCAAAATCAGCTATTGATCGCACCAGACTTAGCTCAGTCTTCGTAAAGGTTCTCATATATCGTGGCGCGAGGTCGTAAACGAAGTCTACCTCCGAATTATCAGCTGGTTGCCATACAAATGCAGCCAATCCAATTGAAATGAGAATTGTGCCGAGTACTAAAAAATTCTTTTTCATAATGAGTGGTTTAAAGGGTTTAGCAACCAATAGTTCCAAATGAGAAAACCAATTCTTGTTCAACGTTTTCGCCCGCTTCGTTGGTTGCTGGATTCCACTTACTAGGGGAGGAGCCTAGCAAATTAATAACTGCTTTATCCAGTGATTCGAATCCACAGCTAGAGTCTAGGTGAGCGTTTGATACCGTTCCAGTTTTAGATATTGTAAATCGGACTTTACCTGCCTTAAGTTGGTCTGCAACAATACTAGACTCTAATTTTTTAGTGTTTTTTTTAATGAAATCGACCAAGGCTTCATTTCCATCTTCGTAAGTCGCTTCGTTTTCAGGAACGATTGTGAAGTAGTACACTAAATCATAGGTGCTTTGTTCCCATAGCTCATACGTGCCTTTATTCGCGTCTGCATTTATATAGAAGTCTGTTGAATAATCGGTAGACCGAAGAAGTTTTAATTGAGCCTTGTTCAAAGCTGCTTCGGTTCCCATTTCAACTATTTCTCCGTCTTTTTTCAGAACAGCAACTTTTACATTCGAGTAGGTCTTGAGGTTTTTGGTCTCTTCCTTCGGAACGAAATCCAAGATTGAAGTCGCTTTGTGCAAATCAGCCTTCTTAACTGTTGCTATAAACCTAGATCCGAGAGCATATAATATCTTACGACTTGATTGATCCATAAACAGACTTGGGCCAGAATTAACCGAGGCTTCTAATGAATTATTAGAGGCAACTTCCTGAGCGGAAATTGGGTTAGTCGACTGCAAGCATCCAATTGCCGTTATGCCGATAGAGCAAAGGACCGTACTTAAAACTGTTGTACTAAATTTCATATTTAAATAGTTTAATAATTGCTTAACAACTCATATCACCAAAGGAAAAAACCAATTCTTGTGGGACAGGGTTTCCATTTAAATCTTTTGCCAGGGACCAATTCCCTGGCGCATTAATTATCAGCTTAATCATAAGTTCATCCACATTACGATAGCCACAGGTTAGAGAAAATTTCACATCAGAAATCACCCCATTTTCAGTAACTATAAAATGGACTTTCCCAGGCTGAAGTTTATTCTGGTCCAACTTGGAGATTTGATCTTTACTTCCGTTTATCAAATACTGAATTAGTGCTTCTTTCCCATCTACATATTCGACTTGCTTTTCTGGTACCACTGTAACATGAGGTCTTGAAAAACCATCTTCCAATTGGCCGGTATCTTTGTTTTTTCGAACAAATTCACCACCAATTTGAAAATTGGTAGAATGCCCAAATGAATTAAGAAGTTCGATTTGTGTGGTATTTAAAACTGGATCCGTTCCATATGCCCTGGTCGCAGATGGCGCTTCATTTTCTATCACGATTATTGCTGCTGATTTGAAAGACACAATAGATTCTATTTCTTCTTCTGTATAGAAATACGTTGCTGACTTAACCTTATCCAAGTCCCCCTTCTTGATAGTAACCTCGAATCTAGGGCCGAAATCGTACAGGAAATTAACGTTGGCAATCAAACCTTCACTATCAATTGATTGGTGGTTTGACACCGCTATAGGTTCAATCCCTCGGTTCGAATTCAAACTAAAAGCCATGAATCCGAAAGAGGTGGCAATGGTGATTAAAACGATAATATGCTTTCTCATCTTATACTAATCAGATTGTTCGCTAATTTCGAGTGAAGGTAAGTGAGACCTTGTGTACTGCGGGTTAACGGAATGTAAATTAGTGTAAATGGAGAGTAATAGTTTGCGAATTTTGATTTTAGGAAGAGCAAATCTTGGTTAAGTCGAATTCAACTCAGTTCATTTCGAGGTTCCACAAATCGAATAAAACCTACACGAATCCACAAATCGAAAAAATCAGAATGGAAGGGTTGGTCGGAACTGCTCTTTCAATGTTGGGCCTCAACACTTTGATGGCCACTAGATGCCAGTTTGACCTTGAGAAATACTGGGCCTAATTCTGACTGATTTCTCGAATCAACAGTCTTGTCAATTCATCTGCTCCGTGAGGATTTAGATGGGTATTGTCAGTGAAATAAGTTGAATCTTGAGAAATGTAGCAATTGGAAAAATCCAACAACTTTGTATTGGAAGTTTCAAACGTCTTTAATTTGGAAATGAATTCAGCTTTATTTTCAATCAAATTTAACCCTTCAACAAAACAAGGCGTGATAACTAGATAGCACTGAATTCCTTTGCTGTCGGCCATAGAAATGGCATCCCTAATTTTGTTCGAAGATCGCTGGTCCACTACTGTTTCGAAAGGGGTATCGCTCTCTGCGCTTGCAAAAGAACCAGTTCGCTTGGGCTGAAAACCATAACCCGTTATTTTATATTCAGGGTCGTTACTAACTAGGGTTCTTCGGAAATAGGGGAACGCATGTTTATCAAAATTCGTGAGTTTGTAGAAAGGAACAAACCTCAATTTGTTAACCCTGGCATTATCCATATCTGAAAAACACTCGTAGATATTTTTCCTGTCTATATGGTGAAGCCAATTGTACATGTCATAGAAGGCGCTTCTGACGTCCAACCCTCCGTGCATATCTAAAGCGATAATTAAAGTTTTCGAATTTTCAGTGTAGCTTAAATATTCTTTAAGCAGACCATAATATTGATCAATGTTGGTACCAATGATTCCCATATTCATTGCACTCACCCCTAGAGAATCAATTATGATTTGAGGATTGAAATTTACCGATGCGGTAGAAGCGCCCCAAATTGAAAGTTCATAATCAAGATCGTGCGCCATAACGCCATTGATTTTCCCCACCGTTTCCTCTTTGCATTCTTTCATCGTGTTAATCAATATGTATTGAGTAACGCAGAGTAGAAAGCTGGTGCTAAGAACCAGAGCGACTGTATGTAGTATTCTCTTTTTCAATGATTAGAATTGGAAGTAGATAAATTCGTTTTTCTCGAACGCACCTAAAATGAAAATGCTCCAAATTGCAAGGATGTACACGGGCAATCTATACCGGTAACTTAAGCGATAAAAATAATCTTCGGCTCTTAGGAATTCTACTAACACGAGCATTCCGACAAAAACTATGGACAAGAATATGTCCGCTGCAAAAACGGTGTTTTTAACCGTAGGAATCATATACAGACTTATCTGAGACAGGCTGTAGTTCGAAAGTGTGGTCAGATCATTTAGGATATAAAGGGCATCGCCTAACGAATTTGCTCTGAAAAATATCCATCCAAAACATACAACAGTGAATATGGTGATTGTTTGAAACGCATATACCACCAAATTCTTAGGCAACTTGATGTGTTTGAAAGCTGATTCTAAGATTAAGAAGACTCCATGAATGGCTCCCCAAATAATGAAGTTCCATTTTGCACCATGCCAGAATCCGCTGACTACAAAAACGATGAGAATATTTAAGTACCAGCTAGACTTAGAAGTTTGATTTCCTCCCAAGGGAATGTATACGTAATCTCTAAACCATGTAGAAAGTGAGATGTGCCAGCGTCTCCAAAATTCGCCTAGACTACGCGATACGTAAGGCATGTCGAAATTCTTCATTAGATCAAATCCAAAAAGTTTTGCGGTTCCAATTGCGATTTGAGAATACCCGGAGAAGTCACAATAGATTTGAAATGCAAAGAAGACAGTACCGAGAATCAAAGCGAAGCCATGGTACTCATCTGGGTAGTTGTAAATCTCATTCACCACAATTGCCAATCTATCCGCAATCACAATTTTCTTAAAAAGGCCCCACAAAATTTGATTTAACCCTTCGGTCCAGTTGGCATAACTCAATTGCCTCTGTTTATAAAATTGGGGAAGTAAATTACTTGCCCGTTCTATAGGGCCAGCGACCAACTGAGGGAAGAAACTTACAAATGCCGAAAATGATATAAAGTCTTTGGTTGGAGCCAGTTTTCCTTTGTATACATCGATAGTATAGCTTAATGTTTGAAAAGTGTAGAAGCTAATTCCTACCGGCAGAACGATGTTTAGTGAATCTGCTTTTATCTCTGTTCCAAAGAATGAAAAAGCGGATACAAAATTGTCCAAGAAGAAGTTGTAATACTTGAAGAAACCAAGAAAACCAAGGTTAACCAAGATGCTGGTCCACAATAAAGCCTTCCTTTTGGTTTTGTCGTTTTCCTTTTTAAGTCCAAGACCAACTAGATAATCTACAATAGTGCTGAACAGAATGAGAGAGAGAAATCTCCAGTCCCACCATCCGTAAAAAAAATAGCTAGCTCCTACAATTAATAGGTTTTGAAGTTTTAAGCTACGGTTGGTGACGAACCAATACAGAATGAAAACAATCGGTAGAAATAGCGCAAAATCTATTGAATTGAAAAACATTTTTGACTGTAATTGCGATTGCGTTGTACGGCCGTGAAAATAAGTGTTTGGAAGAAAACCTTCTCAACAATCGATGGACAAGGAATGTAATCACCAGATTGCCTACATCATAAATTGACGCTAATTCATTTAAGGTTGGCCTAATTGTAAATGGGAAATTGGTCGGATTTAGAATCCTTTACCCGCTAATACCTCGCAATATGAGCCTTCAAATTCGTAAATACTTCATGCGGGGCAGATCGATTGGCCCAATTCAACGCAAACGTTGGAACGTATCCTCTAGGGTCTACCTCATTGTCGAGGGCAACAACAGTTTTCCCGCTTGACTCATCTTTGGTGATGGAATACAATGCTCTGAAGGAATCAATTCGGATTGCATTAGGGTCAACCGGAATGAACGTAGGGGTAATAACCATTTCGATTTGGAAATTTCCGTTTTCTCCAGAATGGACAATTGATTTGATGATCAGGTCCCGATTCTTAATAAAAGGGATATCCAATAATTGGTAGAAATAGTAGGTTGAGTCATTAGCTTTTTCCACCAATTTGCCTTTCGAACAATAGGGTACCCAATCCTCATATTGATCAAAATCTATGATAGCCGCCAACACCTATTCTGGCGATTGATCAATAGTCATTATTGAACGTGTCGGTCTTAGCCCAGTACCATTTGGAGTGCCAATGTAAGTAGTGATATCATTCTTGTCACTTGTCAACGTCCATGGTCCGCTCGGGGCGAAAAGAAGGAAGATAGAAAGAATGAGAAACGAGACTTTGAACATGATTTACAATGATACGGCATCAATAATTTAGCTGCCGTAATCAACCTTTTTTCAAGCGTAAAACCATTTAATACCTTTCCTCATGAAGAAATTCAGAGTGCTGATAATAGGAAGTGGCTTTGGTGGACAAGCTGCCGCTGTCAACCTTCGAAACAGAGGCATTCAAGATTTCCTCATCCTAGAACGGAGAAGCTACATGGGTGGAGCCTGGTGTCAGAATACATATCCCGGAGCTCAAGTTGATGTTCAATCTCCATTATATTCTTTTTCCTTTGAACCATACCCTTGGTCAAGGATGTTTGCTGAACAGGCCGAACTGCAGAAATACACCAATTACGTAATTGATAAACACCGGTTGCGCAACAAAACGGAGTTGAATACAAATGTGGAGCGGGTCCAACCAATAATAATTGGGACTATCTACAACCATCAGAAATTTTGGCCACAGATTATTTGGCCAAAACGAATCAAAACGATTGGAATGAAGAGGTGATGGCCATGATTCACCATCATCACAAATTGACTTTCTTATACTGGAGAATTTATCGAGACCGTAGAGCTGTTTAGAAAAGCCGACCTCATTGACTTTTCGTACGGTCTAATTCTATTCGACATTAGTCGAGAATGGTATTCAGGACTCAAGCAGAAGTATCCAACAAACGGACTCCACAAAGAACTCGGATGGAATTTTTGGAAGCATTTCAAATCAAAACCATGGAATCCATTTCCAATGGTTCGATTTTAAATTCTAAAAATCTGTAATCTTACCAGATGTCGTCATAGTCAAACGTAACAGACTTCGATTGCGGGTGAGCTTGGCAAGTGAGAATCAATCCTTCCGCAACTTCTTTTTCAGATAGGCTGTAGTTCTTGTCCATGCTGGCTTCGCCATCTTTAACTCGAGCCAGGCAAGTACAGCAAACAGCTCCTTTGCATGAGAATGGCACATCAACGCCAGCTTCGGTCGCGGCCTCCAGAATGGTCTTCCCATTCGAATCCAATTCAAACTCAAACTCATCGTCATCCATCACCACTTTAACCTTGCTTAAAAGGTTAGCAGTTTCTTCTTTCGGCTTTTCAGGCGCAATATCTGTTTCTGGTTTTGGCTCCGAATTGCTAGAAGCAAAAAGTTCAAAATGAACTTTGTCATCGGCTGCTCCAGATTCTTTCAAAACATCTTTGGCTCCGATAATCATCGGTTCAGGTCCGCAGATATAAAAGCCATCAACTTCCTTGATTTCAACCAACTTGGCCATAAGCTCAGCAACTTTCTCTTTGGTCATCATTCCTTGAAAAAGATCTGAACCAACCTCCTCTTCAGAGAAAATATGATGAATTATCAACCGACTCAAGTACTCATTCTTCAGGCTAGCCAACTGCTCTTTGAAGATTACAGAAGTCGCATTTCTATTTCCGTAGAATAGAGTGAAACGACTGTTTGGCTCGGAATGAAGAACATCCTTAAGAATGCTAAGAACTGGTGTAACGCCACTTCCTCCTGCAAGACCAACTAAGTGACGAGACTTCGATGCATCCGATTCAAATAGAAACCTCCCTCGTGGAGTTAAAGTCGCTAAAATATCTCCAACTTTTAGCTCATCGTTTGCAAAAGAAGAGAACTTGCCAAATGGCATTTTTTTGATCCCAACTCTTAATTCATTCTGATATGGGGCAGAGCAGATAGAGTAGGAGCGTCTTATTTCTTCACCACCAATTTCCTTTTTGAATGTGACATATTGACCCGGAATAAACTTGAAAGACTCCTGTAGCTCTGAGTTTACCTCAAGCAAAACAGATACTGAATCCTCAGTCTCTCTTCTTACTTCCAATACTTTCAGTTCGTGAAACGCTGCCATATCCTTGTTTTTTGCGCTGCAAAACTAATCGATCGGTGCGTTAGAAAACGGAGGGTCGATCTCAAAACATATCCTGATCTCGGTCAATCATATTGGCCGTACAATGGTTAAACTTGCAAATCGTAATACGTCATTGCTATGGGAGAAGAAAAAGACTTTCAAAAAATATTCGACACCAAGATTGAAAAAGAGGTGAAGATTGAGCCGAAAGATTGGATGCCAGATGATTACCGAAAGAATGTTCTTCGGCAAATGGCTCAACATGCTCACTCAGAAATTGTAGGGATGCTTCCGGAAGGGAATTGGATCAGTAGAGCACCAAGCATGAGGCGGAAAGTTGCTTTGCTTGCTAAGATTCAGGACGAAGCTGGACATGGTCTCTATTTGTACAGTGCGGCTGAAACGCTTGGTAAGGATCGCGATTCAATTGTTGACGATTTATTAACGGGAAAAGCCAAGTATAGCAGCATATTCAATTATCCAGCATTGACTTGGGCCGACATTGGAGCCATCGGTTGGTTGGTTGATGGAGCAGCAATTGTAAATCAGATTATGCTTCAGAAAACGAGCTATGGTCCTTACTCACGGGCAATGATTCGTATATGTAAAGAGGAAAGTTTTCATCAACGGCAGGGCTACGAGATTCTATTGACTTTGTGTAAAGGAAGCGAGGATCAGAAAGCGATGGCGCAAGATGCTTTGAATCGATTTTGGTGGCCATCATTAATGATGTTCGGGCCATCTGACAAGGATTCTCCGCATAGTGCACAAAGCATGGCGTGGAAGATTAAGAGAATGGGAAATGACGATTTGCGTCAAAAATTCATTGACCTAACGGTTAAGCAAGCAGATTTTCTTGGTTTGACAATTCCAGATCCAGATTTGAAATGGAACGAGGAAAAAGGGCAATATGATTGGGGCCAGATTGATTGGGAGGAGTTTTATAATGTCATTAAAGGCAATGGTCCTTGCAATAAAGAGCGACTAGCAGCCCGTCAGGCGGCACATGATAATGGTGCTTGGGTTCGCGATGCAGCAACTGCTTTTGCTCGAAAAAAAGCAGAACGAAAACGAGAAGTAGCGTAAGTAAAGGCGTATCGCGATACGCCCCAACAAAAACATTAGACGATGGAAAGAAAAGATTGGCCTCTTTGGGAGGTATTCATTAGAAGCAAAGCAGGTTTGGCACACAAGCACGCTGGAAGTCTTCATGCTCCGGATGCTGAAATGGCGGTAAGTAACGCTCGTGATGTTTATACCCGCAGGAATGAAGGAATCAGTCTTTGGGTAGTGGAGAGTATTCACATCCACTCTACATTGGAAACGGATAGCGATTCTATGTTCGATCCGAACGAAGACAAGATTTATCGACACCCAACGTTTTACGATATACCTGAAGAGGTTGGACACATGTAAGCCATGGATAGCAAAACCGCTTTATATCGATACCTACTGAGGTTAGGTGACAATGCAGCCATACTAGGTCATAAGTTGGGTGAGTGGTGTGGTCACGGCCCGGAACTAGAAGAGGATATTGCAATTATCAACACGTCACTTGACCTTTTGGGGCATGCCCGGCCGTTGTACTCTTATGCCGGAGAGGTTGAAGGTGCAGGACGAAGTGAGGATGATATTGCATTCTTACGCCAAGAGCGCGAGTACATCAATGCGCTGATTTGTGAGACACTAAATGGTCATTATGGAGATACGATTGCTCGTCAATTTCTATTTGATCATTTCAACCTATTGCTTTTTACAGAGTTGGAAAAATCCAGTGATGAAACCATAGCTGGAATTGCGGCTAAGGCGATAAAAGAGATTCGATATCACGTTAGAAGAAGTACTGAGTGGACGCTCAGACTAGGTGATGGAACTGAAGAAAGTCACAATAAGATCCAAAAGTCGTTCAACGATATTTGGAAATATACCGGAGATCTCTTTGTTCAGGATGAAAGTGATAAACTGATAATTGAAGCTGGAATCGGCCCAGACTTAAGCAGTTTGCTTCCAATATGGAAAGAGAATGTTAAAGCTGGATTAATAGAAGCCACGCTGAGCATGCCTGAGGATGAATGGATGCAGCAAGGAAGCAAAGAGGGGCGGCACACAGAAAATATGGGACATTTACTCTCCGAATTACAATACATGCAACGGGCTTATCCCGGTTGCGAATGGTGACAGACATTATTCAAGGCTGTCATTCAGAGCGAAGCGAAGAAGCTCATGACCAAAGAACAATTGTGGGACGTACTTGAAGATGTTAAAGATCCCGAGATTCCGGTTCTCAGCCTAATCGATTTAGGTGTGGTTCGGGAAATTGAAATCAAGGATGACGTACCCCACATTACCATAACACCAACGTATTCTGGGTGTCCTGCCATGTTGGAAATGGAGAATGACATTAAGAAGCGTTTGATGGCTGAAGGCTACAAAAGTGTGGAAGTCATCACAGTAATGACACCAACTTGGACAACAGACTGGATCACGGAAAAGGGTAAAGTTGCTCTTCAAGAATATGGAATTGCTCCACCAGAGCAGTCAACGTCAGATAAGTCAGCATTGCTCGGTCACCCTAAGCAGGTTACTTGCCCACAATGCAAGTCCACGGAAACGGAAATGCTAAGTCAGTTTGGATCAACGCCATGCAAAGCGCTATATCGTTGTATCGATTGCTTGGAGCCTTTCGACTACTTCAAGTGTATCTAGATTTTTCTGGTCGCAAGAGTGAAGGCTAGTTCTATTTCGAGCTAAACTCTTTGTCGCAGTTGTATTCCTCTACGATTTCCTTTATGTCTTCAAACTTCAATTTTCGGTTTTGATTCTATCCGGAATCGAAGGGTGGTCGGCAAAAAAGGCCTGGCCTACTTTTTTGAAATTGTCAAAACTAACGTGAATGAGGATGTTATATTTTTTCAGATAAATATTGAATTTGTTGTAATCAACAACTAATTCGGAACTGTATTCTGCGAAACTCTTTTTGGTGTAATTGGCTGGAATAACGTGCTGCAATAAGTTCGCGTAGCCATGAATGACAAGCTTCATAAATGCATTTGTGTAGCCAGCTTTTCTTGGCCCCCAATTGAGATCACGTTTTACATATAATTGCTTGCCTAGCACATAAGAGAAGACCAAATCATTATCAATCTCTTTCGGAACTCCATCATCCCCAACAAATACAACAGCAAAGCAGCTCATCCGAGGAGTCAGACGCTTAAGTCGTCCTTTGATCATGTCGCCCGAGCTAAATGCGATGGAACCAAATTGAAAACCAGAAAGTTGCGTGGTGGAGTCAACGTTTCCGTTGTAAATCTGAGTAATTGCTTGTAGGTCGTAGTAGTTTAGTTTTTTATTTCTAATGGCCGTTGCGAGAGGTTTGTTTTGCGCAAGATGCTCACTCATTATTAGGTTGAAATCTCGCTTCTTTATAAGCGTTGGGTGGTCCCAAAACGAAAAGTAATAGTCCTCTTCTTCAACTCCGCCCCCTATCGATGTACCCATTGGGCCTCCGGTTTGGGCTATGTAATTGTACTTAAATAACGTCAATGTGCCCTCTCTGACGATTCGCATGAATCCAGTTTTGGGCCACATTACACCTTGTTCTCTGACCTCATCTTTTATGTAGATTCCTTGCCGGCCATCAAAATCGCGAACATATTTCACGGCTTGCCGAGGTCGTACACCTCAGCAAGCCGTTGGATAGAATCACTTCGACTTTGTGGCAACTTGGAAGATTTTGAAGGGACTGAACATCGCCAAATATCGTGTCACCAGTTACCAGAATTACATATTCTTCTTGAGCCCCGACTTCGTTTCCAAAACAGATGAAAGTCAAAGTCAAAAAAAAATGCCGAGACGATTCATATTAAAATATCAAATACCAACTGATATCAGAAATACCGATATTTTTAATCGTACTAACTCAAGACTATAAGAAACTATCTAGCAAACCATAATCTAACCATCTCTCCTTCCTCTTGAATTAGAATCACCTTTGAGATGTCGAAGGAGTGGGTAATATTATCTTGAGTGAAAACTAGGGCATGATTACCCGAAATCTCCATATCCGCTATCCAACTTCCGGAATACTTGTAACCAAAGCCCTCCATTTCTATAATGATTGAAGCGTGTGATTTAAGGAGTTTTTCGAAATCTGAATTTGAATAAAGAGGATCCTGAGCATTGACGTTTGAAGTAAAACCAGCGAATGCTAATGCAAAAATGATAAGGAACTTTTTCATGGATTTAATTTGTTTGCGCGAATCTAGTGTAAATGAATTTAAGTTAAAACAATAGGAATCAAAATAAGTTCAAGACATACCTTAGCGAACCTAAAATTCTACCGAATGACATTCGATATTATCGACTTTAAAATTGATAAAGGCGTGGCTTTAATCACACTTAATCGCCCCGATAAACTGAATAGTTTTAATCAAGCGATGGCGTATGACGTACAGTCGGCATTGGATCATTGCATGGAAAACCCAGAAGTTAGGTGCGTGTTAATTACCGGAGCTGGCCGAGGTTTCTGTGCAGGTCAGGATTTGGAAGAAGCAATCGCGCCAGATTCACCAGCCATTGAAGACCATGTTGAATCGAAATACAATCCAATGGTTCGAAAGATTCGTGCGATTGAAAAGCCAGTGATTGCTGCTGTGAATGGAGTTGCGGCTGGAGCTGGCGCAAACTTGGCGTATTGCTGCGACATTGTGGTTGCTGCGGAAAGCGCCAAGTTCATTCAATCCTTTATCAACATTGGGTTGGTGCCGGATACCGGTGGAACCTATTTTCTTCCTCGTTTGGTTGGTTTGCACAAAGCCACCGTTATGACAATGCTGGGTGAAAAAATGACTGCCGAGGAAGGAAAAGATCTTGGCCTTATATATAAAGTATATCCAGATGAAGAATTGATGGACGGAGCGATGGCATTGGCTAAGCGAATGGCTAAAATGCCAACTCGTGGATTGGGGTTAACAAAAAAGGCTTTGAATTATTCACTTCGAAATAATTTGAACGAGCAACTGGCGGTTGAGAAAGATTTGCAAGGACAAGCGGGAAGAACCGCTGACAATGCAGAAGGAATCAATGCTTTCCTAGAGAAGCGTAAACCAGAATTTAAGGGAGAATGAGCGATATGAAAATTGGAGTCATCGGCTCTGGAAGTATGGGCAGCGGAATTGCCCAGGTGGCCGCTCAGGCGGGTCACGAGGTATTCCTAAATGACAGCAATCCGGAAGCACTTGAAAGAGCTGCCAAAGGGCATGCAAAGATTTTTGCCAGACTGGTTGAAAAGGGTAGGATGGAATCCGAGGATGCTACGGCCTGTGCTAAAAGGATCACTTACACCCAGAGAGTTGAAGACCTCAAGGATTGTGGGTTGGTAATCGAAGCGATTATCGAAGATCTGGATATCAAGCAAGGATTGTTTCAAGAATTGGAAATGGTTTGTTCCGAGGAAACTGTTTTGGCTACAAACACATCAACCCTTTCAGTTGTTGGAATTGCAAGTAAACTCAAAGATCCTTCTCGAGTTATCGGATTGCATTTTTTCAATCCAGCGCCATTGATGGCTTTGGTTGAGGTGGTTCCTTCCATGCTAACCAAAGACGGATTGGCTGATGAAATGAAAGACCTGATGAAGGCTTGGGGCAAGGTTCCGGTAATCACCAAGGATACTCCAGGGTTTATTGTGAATCGTGTGGCTCGTCCATTTTATGGGGAGTCTATTCGAATGTTAGAAGAAGGAATTGCTGATGTTGCCACAATCGATTGGGCATTAAAGGAAATTGCTGGGTTTAGAATGGGCCCATTTGAATTGATGGATCTGATTGGCAATGACATAAACTTTGCCGTGACTTCTACAGCTTTCAAGTCCTTCTTCTACGATCCTAGATATAAGCCATCAATCATTCAACAAAGAATGGTGGAAGCTGGACTGTTGGGTAGAAAATCTGGAAAAGGGTATTACGACCATTCTGAAGGAGCGGAAAAGCCGGCACCAAACACAAGCAGAGCACTTGGAGAATTGATCGTCAATCGTGTTTTATGCATGTTGATCAACGAAGCTTCAGATGCGTTGAACCTTGGCATTGCTTCTAAAGAAGATCTGGATTTGGCAATGACCAAGGGGGTAAATTATCCCAAAGGTCTTTTGGCCTGGGCGGATGAACGAGGCTTGGTGAACGTTCTTTATCGCTTAGATGCTTTGTACGATGACTATCGCGAAGACAGATATCGAGCAAGCGTACTGCTCAGAAGAATGGTGAAAGAGGGAAAGAACTTCTATAGTTGATGTCTGACTCAAAACCTCTGTATACTCGAGTTGTCGATAAGATGTACAACAACGATCCATTCAGCCAATGGCTTGGTATTGAGCGGGTCGAGGATGGAGCAGGCGTATCAATCGTAAGGTTGACTGTTCGCAAAGAAATGCTGAATGGGTTTGATGTGGCTCACGGAGGAATCACATATAGTCTTGCAGATAGCGCATTGGCTTTTGCCGCCAACGGGCACGGTATCCAAAGTATGAGTATTGAAACGTCTATTTCTCATACCAAAAAAGTGGTGAAGGGTGATGTGCTAACAGCAAAAGCAATTGAAAAGAACCTTACATCCAAGATTGGTGTTTATGAGGTGATTGTTGAAAATCAGAACAAAGAAACAGTGGCCCTTTTTAAGGGAACGGTGTATAGAACTGGAAAAGAATGGGAAGTAGACTGAACTAATGGGAAGACCTAAAACGATTCAAATATTTCTCCCTGATGGATCTCCACAGGGTCTCAAAGTTGCCGAGATCACTAATCGAATCATATACGCTGTACAGATACCAAGAGCAAAACTTGATGAAGCGTCTAAACGGGATGAGACTAAACGTGTTGGCGTTTACTTCCTATTTGGGTATGATAAAGACGAGGCAAAGCCTTTGGTTTACATTGGTGAAGCCGAAAACTGTCTTGACCGGATAAAACAACATAATCAGCAAAAGGACTTTTGGACACTTGCAGTTTGTATTGTGGCAAAAACCGA
>JBLFWJ010000023.1:0-28260 GCA_047611425.1 Bacteroidia bacterium
TCCAAAGGTTAATCGAGTTGGGTTGGCTTTCATCCAATCTAATTCTACCAACGAAAACATCGTCCTTTGATTCACTGGTTACCGGCATTGGGTAAAGGTTTTTGGAAGGGTTATCCACAACCGTAATTCCATCCGCGTTATTCAGTCTTGATCGAATCTCATTCAAATTAGGAACATCCTCAAACTCAATATTTACCGATTCTGAATGACCCCCTGAAAGCGGCACGCGCACAGATGTGGCAGTTAATCTCAATTCGGGAAGTTCAAGGATTTTCCGGCTTTCGTGCACCAATTTCATTTCTTCTTTGGTGTAGCCGTTCTCCATAAACACATCGCAATGAGGAATACAATTCTTGTCAATTGGATGCGGGTATGCTGGATCTTCAACCGTTTTTCCTTCTCGCTCAGCTTCTAGCTGTTTTACAGCTTTAACACCGGTTCCAGTTACAGATTGATAGGTGGAAACAACTACCCGCTTAATGCCGAGTAGTTCATTCAATTCCTTTAATACCATCACCAACTGAATGGTGCTGCAATTTGGATTGGCGATAATTCTGTCTTCTTCCGAAAGAAGATTTCCATTCACTTCAGGAACAACCAACTTTTTGTCAGCATCCATCCGCCAAGCCGAACTATTGTCAATGACAATTGTACCTACTGCCGCAAATTTTGGTGCCCATTGCTTTGATACATTTCCTCCAGCGGAGAAAAGTGCAACATCTGGTTTTAACGAAACAACTTGAGCAACACCAAGAACTTTTACCGGTTTTCCTTTGAAGACTACCGTCTTACCAATTGACGCTTCCGACCCAACTGGAAAAAGTTCATCGACCTGAACGTTCCTTTCTTCAAGGACTTTCAGCATTACGCCTCCCACCAAACCTGTAGCACCAATTATGGCAATTCTCATTTCAATTTCTTGAGGGAATTGGAAGATTCCCTAGATATCAAAAGTACTATATTTACAATCTTAGAACGGCCGCAAAGCCTTGATAATGTTAAGATTCTCGAAGTTTTTCTTATTGATTGGATTATTTGCACAACTGCCCGTTCAGGCTCAGTTTGTGGACGATTTTACGGATGGTGATTTTACTTCGAATCCGACTTGGTCTGGTGAAGACACTAAGTTTGAGGTGAATGGATCGAACGAGCTTCATTTGAATGCTCCTGCAGTAACCGAAGATGCATACCTCAGCACACCTAGCGGGGCCATTGAAAATGCAACTTGGGAATTTTTGGTTCGAATGGATTTTGGGCCATCTTCCAGCAATAATTCTGAGATCTATTTAGTTTCTGATCAGGCAGATGTTACGGGACCCGTAAATGGATACTTCGTAAGAATCGGTGGAGAATCTCCTGTTGCAGATGCGAAGATTACACTGCAAAGAGCCGATGCCGGAAGTGGTGATGTTATTATTTCCAGCTTAGCTGGAATGGCGGCTCAGGATTCTGTTAATATGCGCGTGAAGGTTACTCGGGATGCAATAGGAAATTGGGAGTTACAGGCAGACACCTTGGGAGGAACTGCCTATGAATCAATCGGAACTGTTTTCGATGATACATACTTCCAATCTTTCTATTTTGGGGTGAGATGTGAATACACCAGTACGAGGGCAGACAAGTTCTTTTTCGATGATTTTAATGTGACCGGTGACCCATTTGTAGATGCGGTTGTGC
The DNA here is from genome assembly GCA_047611425.1 of Bacteroidia bacterium. Classification (GTDB taxonomy): domain Bacteria; phylum Bacteroidota; class Bacteroidia; order UBA10329; family UBA10329; genus JBLFWJ01. Next base: position 1,678 of record JBLFWJ010000023.1, read on the forward strand.
CGCAATTTCAGTCGGTCTCAGCAACATCTTCTACGACACTACAACTTCAATTTGATGAGCCGATGGATGGAACAACAGCTTCTGTTTTGACCAATTATTCAGTCAATCCAGCTGCTGGAAATTTGACCATTGCTGCGTTGAATGGAGGTGACAATACTAAAGTAGATCTCATATTCGATGCGTCATTTCAAATTGGTATCGACTATGAATTGACTGCTCAAAATGTAGAGGATCTTGCCGGTAATTCAATTGTGAACACCTCCCATCAATTCGTGTACTTCGAAGTTGGTTCTGCAAATTATCGTGACGTGTCCATCAATGAGATTTTCGCTGACCCTAGTCCAATAGTCGGCTTGCCGGGAGAAGAATTCATTGAATTGCACAACCGAACTACCGATCAATACATCAACGTACAAGATTGGACACTGAGCGATGGAAGCTCCACTTCTACATTGGATAGCGTAATTATCCATCCGGGCGATTTCTACATTATTACGGCCGCAGCAAACATTCCAGCGTTCATTTTCTACGGAAATGTGATGGGCGTTGGAAGCTTCCCTTCATTAAATAATGCTGGAGATCTTCTCGAGCTACGCGATTCAACTGGCGCCTTGATGGACGTGGTCAACTACTCAGATGAGTGGTATCAAGATGAAGAAAAGGCCAGTGGAGGATACACTTTGGAGCAGATTAATCCTTTTGCCAACTGCTCAGGGTCGGCCAACTGGATTGGGTCGAATGCAAGCCCAGGTGGTACGCCAAACATTCAGAATTCGGTTTACGATGATACGCCAGATGTGGACGCACCTAATATCTTGGGAATAGAAGTAATTGCTGGCGACACAATTCTGGTTGACTTTAACGAGCCACTTGATGCGGGAATCACGCTTACTGATTTATCTGTAAGTGGAGGTGTAACGGTAGCTGGATTCAATCTTATTCAGCCAGACCTTACTTCCATGCAAATCTGGTTCGATGCATTGGTTGACAGTGGTGTCACCTACACATTGACAATTACTGACTTCAGCGATTGCGAAGGAAATGCAACCTCCACCGATCAAGGCGATTTTATTTTACCATTCACCGGAATAGTTGGTGAGTTGGTGATTAATGAGATTCTCTACAACCCAAGAACAGGAAGTGATGACTACATCGAATTGAAAAACATTTCTGATCGAGTAATCGATCTTCAGGGCTGGTACTTAGCCGATTTTGATGATGATACGATTGGTGCCATCGTACCAATTTCATGGGCACATTTTGCGCTTGAACCAAACGGAATTATCGCCTTGACTGAAGATTCCATGAACGTGAAGATGGAGTACATTACCCATGGAATTGGTCGATTCCTAGAAACGGATATTCCAAGTATGAGTAATGATTCAGGAACAGTGTTTCTGATCAGCCCAACGTTGGAAGTGGCCGAGCAGTTCTCCTACAACGATGACATGCACTTCGCTTTGCTCGATGCAGATGGTGTTTCATTGGAGCGAATAGCAACCGACCGTCCGGTTGACGATCCAACAAATTGGCATTCTGCGGCAGCAACAATCGGGTTCGGTACGCCCGGACTGGAGAACTCCCAGTATTACCCAACAAACGTAAACGCAGGTACTGTGACAACGGACCCTGAGATTTTCTCACCAGATTATGACGGGTATAATGATGTGGTCAACATCAGCTATCAATTTGAGGAAATAGGAAACCTTGCTACCATCACTATTTACGATCCGCGGGGTAGAGTGGTGAAAAGATTGGTTGAGAATCACTTGCTCAATGCGGAAGGCACCATCTCTTGGGATGGTGAAACCGAGGATGGCTCAAAAGCCAGAATTGGGATGTACCTCATTCACTTTGAGGTATTCAATGCCAATGGCAAAACGGCCGACCACAAGTTGAGTACGATTGTGGTAGGTAGGCTTTAGCATTTGTTTTTAATATTGTGTTATGGTCAGCATGATTCGGATTACGAAGCGCTAGAAGCAAACTTGGTGCTTCGCTGTTGTCCATCGGTGAGTATCGTGACTCAATCAGATATTCCATGTTTTGGATTTTGTGATGCATCTTCAAGTGTAATGGCTTTGTCAGAGGTTCCGTATAATTTTACGTGGCTAAACTCATCAGGATCAGTAATACAAATAGATCCAACTGTTCTTACCAGCTTCAGTTCTCAACTTTGCGCTGGCCAGTATTCAGTACTGTACGAGGATACTTCGGGGTTTTGCCCTGGTGAGATTGCCATGACAATTCATGAGGCACCACCAATTGAAGTAATGGTTGATAGTGTGATAGAGGCTTCATTAGGGATGACTGACGGATCAATTCATATTTCTGTCTCAGGCGGAACTCCAGAATTTACTTACGATATTGGAAATGGTGAACAATTGTCAGGCAGTTTCTGGAATCTTGGTGCAGGCACATTTACAATTACATTAACTGATGCGCATGGCTGTCAGGAAGATACAGTGATAATCGTTCTTTCTGGGCCGGTCAGCTCCAAAACGAGTCTTGAGTATAATGGTCATTGGCGGATTTACCCGAATCCTGCCAATTCTGAAATCCACCTAAACCTATTCGATACGGAGGGTATCAATTTCAGATTGATAGATGCACAAGGCAAGGTGATTTTGGATGAGCTGATTTCAGATGACCAACAAATTTTCAATGTTACCGATATTGCTTCAGGGGTGTATACTGCTTTAATTCAAAGGAAGAATCAAGGCACTTTCCGTAAGAGGCTAGTGATTCATTGAAATCTATCATTAAGTCTTCGACTTCGTTCAGCTGGCAACCGAAAAGGCGTTCAGCCCAATTATTCACTGGTCACCCTTCGCTATTCACTTTTACAAAAGCTCATTCGCCAAGTTGGCCAACTCGCTCCGTTCACCTTTCTCCAGTGTGATGTGGGCGTAAAGTCGATTGCCTTTTAGCTTCTCGATTAGGTACGACATACCGTTACTTTCAGAATCTAAGTAAGGTGTATCAATCTGGAAGATATCTCCCGTGAACACAATCTTGGTTCCCTCTCCAGCACGTGTGATGATCGTCTTTACTTCGTGCGGAGTAAGGTTCTGTGCCTCGTCTACAATAAAGAAGATGTTGCTCAAACTTCGCCCACGGATATAGGCCAAAGGAGTAATCATCAGCTTTTCAGAATCAACCATTTGCTGGATCTGCTTGTGCTCCTTTCCGTTTTCCGAAAACTGACTTTGGATGAACTTCAAGTTATCCCAAAGCGGCTCCATGTATGGGTTGATCTTGCTTTTAATATCGCCTGGCAAGTAGCCAATGTCTTTGTTGCTCAACGGCACAATTGGTCGGGCTAAGAAAATTTGACGAAACTCTTTCTTCTGCTGAAGTGCAGCAGCCAAAGCGATTAGCGTTTTTCCTGTTCCAGCTACACCTTGTAGCGTGATCAATTTAATCTCAGGATCCAAAAGTGCGTGCAGGGCAAAAACCTGCTCTGCATTCAACGGACGAATGCCAAACGCAGTCTTCTTCTCCAACCGATCTATCATCTTGGTGGCCGGATTGAAATACCCTAAAGCCGACTTCTTTCCATTCTTAAGAATGTAATAGTGGTTGTCGTAAGCCTCATCAATGCCCAAATGATCTAACGAGCAATGGCCATCCTCATAAAACTTGTTGATTATCGGTGCGGTAATTCCTTCCTGAGTCGTGTTGCCTTTATAAATCCCCTCAAGATCCTTGATTTTACCCGTCTCAAAATCCTCGGCATTCAGGTCCAGCGAAAGTGCTTTTAAACGAAGGTTGATGTCCTTCGAAACCAACGTTACCCTTTTTTCGGGGTGCTCTTTTTTAAGACCCAACGCAGCATTCAGAATCTTATGATCGGCTTTTCGTTCACCAAAAACCTTGTCGGCATCAACGGCCCCGTTGCCGTTCATGATGACCTTGAAGCTTCCATGATTGTCACCCTTTATAGGAATCCACTGCTGAAGTGTTCGTCCGCCAGCCATTTCATCCATCATTCGAATGAACTGACGCGCGGAGAAATTCTTCACATCGTTGCCCTTTTTAAAGTTGTCCAGTTCCTCTAGAACTGTGATCGGAATCGCCACATCGTGCTCGCCAAACTGGCTCATCGCATTGTGGTCGTAAATAATTACGGAAGTGTCTAGTACAAAGATCTTCCCCTCGGTCTTTTTCTTGGCCATGCAGGCTTCATGATTTTGCCTTAGAAAGATAGCTTCATGAAGTCCGTTCGCGCCAATGGGCGTTTGGATTTATCAACATTCACACGGTTTATTAACCTATTGATAATGAGGCCGATCAATGGCCGAAATGGACTTTATCCATAGTCCAGTTTTGCATTACAAGTTTTAATTCTTTGGGCGTTCCCCTTACTATGTTCCCTTCGAAAGACTGCTTGGTGTCACCCAGAGGCTGTCCAAGCGCAAGCCACCTGATTGGTTTCAAGCACGGAGTCGGGCTGTTCGCTATATCTTTTTCAGCGGACATTGAGCGGAGTCGAACCGACCGAAGGGAGCTCACGGCCGCAGGCCGTAACAAGAACGAAGTACCCAACTGAAAAAGGATGCCGCTGCCATCCCTAACGCGGGTTCAGTGCCAATGGTCGCGTTCACCACATGCAGAAACCAGTACTTTGCACCCAATGGAAAACATCAATTCCGGACAACCAGATACCTTTTACAGCCGGCTCTTCGCAAAGCTCTACGACCCATTTATGGAAAGCATGGAGCAGAAAGTCTTGGGCAAATACCGTAAAAAGCTCTTGGCCGACCTGAGTGGAGACATCCTCGAAGTAGGCTCTGGAACTGGGGTCAATTTCAAACTCTATCCAAAAGGATGCAACGTTATTGCCTCCGAACCGTCCGAGCACATGCTCAAGTATGCCCAATTCCGTTTGGACAACGAACCGGTTATGGCAAAGGTCAAACTGGTTGTTGCCGGAGTAGGAGCTAAGAAGCTTGAATCTGAAATTCCTACCGAAGGGTTGGATGTCATTGTTTGCACCCTTGTTCTCTGCACCATTCCAGATCCCGAATTGGCCATCGCCAAGTTTAAGGAGTGGTTGAAGCCAGATGGCAAACTCATTATTCTCGAACATGTTCATGCAAAAACTCAGCCTAGACGAGCCGTTCATTCAGTTATTAATCCACTGTGGAAACGCTTAGCCGAAGGCTGCCATCTTAATCGAGACACTGGAGAATTGCTAAGCGAAAGTGGTTTCGAACCCATATGGGAAAAGCAGTTCACCAAAGTGATGCCCTTCCATATCTCCATGATGAGACTGAAGCCGTAATTTCGGTTGACCAAAAAACCCCAAACCATGAGACTCTTTCTAACCATTGCTTTCGGATTGTTTGTAGGAACCAGCATCGCTCAAGATGTATCTATGGATCAAGGCGTTGATGCCTTTTTTATGGAGGATGGATTCTATGATAATATTGCTGACGCCAAAGTCACACCAACTGAGGTGTTTTATCTCGACCTCAGCCTTCAATCTCCTAAACTCAAATCAATTCCAGAGGAGGTTTACAGCTTTGTCAACCTCAAGTATTTGGAAATTGGATTCAATCAGATTGGATCAATCAGCGATGATATTCTAAAGCTTACCAATCTTGAAGTACTTGGACTAAGCGGCAACAAGTACCTCACGAAAATGAACGAGAAGATTGCTGAGATGCCTGCTTTAAAAGAGATTCATCTAAAGGATACAGGATTATCTGCCGATCAATTGAACGGGCTTAAACTTCCTGAAGGGTGCAAATTGGTTAAGTGATCAACGCATCAAATTGAAGTAGCCTTCCAGCTGTTTCGTTTCATCTCGCCACGTGAGGGCTGTCACTTTGTACACATAGACATCGTTGTTCTGAAGGACGCCTTTGTAGTAACCATTCCAACCTTCTTCAATATCTTGAGTAAAGAACAACTCCTCCCCCCAACGGTTGAATACGCGGAACTCTTGCAATTCTTTAATTCCCCAGCCTTCAACGAAGATGATGTCATTGGCCTCGTCTCCATTTGGTGTAAAGGTGGTTGGCAATGAGATGAAAGTTTCTGGATAAATTTCTACGGAAAAATCTGCATTGGACGTAAAGCAACCAAGCACGTCAGTCACCTCCACCGAATAAACGATTCGTTCCAATGGTTGAATGCATGGATTGCCACAAGTATCGCAATCCAAACCTTCGCTTGGTGTCCAATCAAATATGTAAAGTCCGGCATCTCCAGCAGTGATCAAACAAATCGAATCGCCAATAACAATGGTTGTATCCCAATCAGTTAAGATGAGCGGGTTGATAACGAAAATCGTTGCGGAATCAGAATTGGTACATGAGTTTGTGTCCAACACAGAAACCGGATAATCTTGTGTCAATAATGGCTGCGAAGTTGTGTTGGGCTGGTTAGGCTCATCCACCGAAACTGGCTGCTCCCATGTGTATGCGGATGATGGTTCTGGATCAATAATGTCCAGGTTACCTAAATCGCCTTCGCAAATAGTATCGCCTGTTGCAACAATTTCTGGTATTGGATGAAGAATAATTGTCTTGGCAATCGTGTCCGTACAACCCAGCGCATTGTTTCGAACTCCAAGAAGTACATCGTAGGTTCCGGGGCCAGGGTAGTCATAGTTTCCAGGCTGTTGCATGGTACCAACATTCCCATCGCCAAAATCCCAATGGAAAACATTGGAATTGAGCGATACATTATCGAATGGAAATGGCTGAAAGCAAAGTGCGGTGTCAATTCCATCATTTCTGATAAAATCGGCCACCACTTCATGGATGTAAATTGGAATGGTTTCTTCCGAAGGACATTCTCCACCCAGGCCAGTTACAATCAGCTTACCTACCGTTTCTCCGGAGGGAGGAACAAATGTGTATGTGTGTCCAATTGGACTTACTCCAGAGGATGAGTTTCCATCACCAAAATCAAACGTGAAATTGTAAACCTCGTTCGTGTCTGTAATGGTGAAAACGATTTCTTCTCCTCGACAAATAGTATCCCGATCAATCACAAATTGACCCTCGGGACCGATCACGGTATACGTTCTTTCAGTTGTGTCAGCACAGCCGTAATTGGTGGTTGTGATCAACTCAACGATATAGGTGCCACTTGTGTAGACGGTGCCGGTGGGATTGACCGTACTTGTGTTTCCATTTCCAAGATCCCATTGCAGGGTTGTGTTTGCCGATGTAACCGAAGTGTCATTGAAAACCACATTTTGAGGACTACAAAAAACGGGAAGCGAATCGCCATCACTCATAAATCCTGCAATCGGGAAATCCTGAACGTTGACTGTTCTTGTAGTTGAATCAATGCAACCCGAGGCAATTTCCGTGTAAACCATATTCACGATAAACGTTCCAGCGGAATCAAATTGATGCGTTGGGTTTTGTACAAAGCTGCTGTCGCCATCAAGAAAATCCCATGTAAATTCTAAGTTGGATCCTCCAACTATGTAATCAGTCGCGAAGAAATTAACGGACTCACCAATGCATAGGTTTGGATTGAAAGGCGAAGAACTCACAAAACTGTTTGGTTGGTAGGTGGTGATAAATGATTCTACAGTGTCAGTACAGCCAACTTCATTAAATGTGATTAACTCGATAAACAGTGTGTCAGGCAGATTCTCATAAGTATGAACGGGATGTTGATCGAAGGAGACTTCACCATCACCAAAAGTCCAATTCCATACTGTTACTGTGGTGTCGGAAACCGTACTGTCCGATAAGGTTACTTCTTGCGGAGAGCAGATGTGGTTGTCAGATAGTCCGAGATTTGTTTCAATGCTATAAATACCAACGTTGCTTGTAGTGGCGTCTTTGCAATCGTTGATGTCCTTTACAATCAGCGTAACCTCAAATTGGCCGTTGGATGGAAATGGAATATCGTGAAAGGGATCCGTTGTTGTGATTGGCCGCATGGTTGGGTCATCGAATTGCCATGTATAACCGCCCCAGCAAACTGCATGTACATCCTGTGAAAGACTTGCATTAAATGGACTTCCAACTCCTTGGCAGATTACGCTGTCTCCCTGAAATGCCGCTTGAATATCGCGAATATAAACAGTCGCCTCATCAACAGAGATAGGGCAACCCGTGGAATTGTTGACGGCAGTTAGAGTTACCGTATAATCACCGGTAACGGCATAAGTGTGAACTGGGTTTTCATCCGAGGAGGTGTTTCCATCCCCAAAGTTCCATTCAATTGTTTCGTAATCGTGACTCCGGTTTTCAAACTCAACAACAAATGGTTGGTCGCATTCACAATTGAAGAATATTTCTGCAATTGGGCCATCAACTTGAATTAAGTCGGCCATTGTTGTGGTAGAATAACAACCGTTGAAACCAACCATCATCACCACATCCATCAAGCCCGTTTCGTTGGTGTAACTCCATGTTGGGTTCTCCTCGTCAAAGCAATGGTACTGCCTGTTTGTTTCAGAATAGTAGTGCCAAACATCAATGCTGTCGTTCTGGGCTGCTGGAGTTGTATTGGTGAATTGAACTGGGTCTCCGGGGCAAACCTGAGTCACATCTACAGTAAATGAAGGACTAAGGGCGTCACCAACAATCGTTGTTTCGTACCAAGAGGTATCAATACAACCTTGAGCGTTTTCTATAATAAGGTAGGTGTCGTAATGTCCAGGCGAATTATACGTTGCAGTTTGAGGTGAATTATCTAAGGCATTAACCACCGATCCATCACCTAAATGCCATTCCCAAGAAATTATGTCTGACAATGATGTACTCGAATCAGAAAACGTGACCGTCAAGGGAGCACATCCTTCAGATACATCTGGAAAGAAAACAGCCTGTGGAATCCACATGGTATCAACATGCCAAACTGTGTCCCGGCAACCTGCAGAAGACTCAATTACCAACCTAGTTAGCAATGAATCCATATGGTACCATGAGTAGTCTGTAGTATCCCAATTCTCTACTACATAAAGAGGATTTACCGCATTTGATTCCGTGGAATCGTGAAAAAACATCCATTCGTAAACCGCATAACCAGAATTTACTGGTGTGAACTGAACGGGCATTGGAGCGTCACAAAAGACACTTGGGTCAGATACAAATGCTGCAGAAGGGTCTTCTACCAGAATTTGTACCGTCATCGTGCTGTTACATGCCCCAGAAGAAGTTGTAAGCGTTACATCCTGTAGCCCAGGCTGATTAAAGTGAACCCAAGGTTCAAATTGGGTCGAGGTAACAGGTGTGTTTCCAAAGGCGAATTGCCATTGAGAAAAACCTGTTGTAGATAGATTATCCATCAACACAGAATCTGTAATACAGATCGTATCAGGAATAAGAAAGTCTGTGGTTGGTGAACCAATACTTACATATTGAGTGTAAGAACTGCTGCATCCTTGGTCGTCAGTAGATGTTAGTGTGACCGGAAACGAGCCGTTTGTGGTGTACGTTTCAGACGGTGGGTCTTCAAGTGTAGATGTGTTTCCGTTTCCAAAATCCCAAGCGAAAGTCATGGGATTATTTGATGTTGAATTATTGGTAAAACTCACCTCCAAAGGCGGGTCACAAGAAGTGGCAGGAAAAGGAGTTGTAGTAAATGTGGTTATCGGGCTAGCATGAACGATTATCGCATCATCGTATACCATGGTGGTATTACACGATGGTAAATTCGTTTGAATCTCCAGTGAGACGTAATGGCTACCAACTTGTGAAAAGGTATGATTTGGTGAGGAACCACTGGCAATTCCTCCATTACCAAAAACCCATGTATATCCATTAATGGTTACGCCAGCACCAACAGTCGTTATATCATCAAAGCTCACATTAAAGGGAGCGCAACCCTCAGTGGGGTCAGCTGTGAATTCTGGTACAGGCTGAGCATATACATTAATAGTAATGGTACCGATGATCGTGCCACCAGGTGTCGCGCTGTACTCAACTATATAGTCTCCTGGGTCCGTATAAGTGTTTTCGGGATTTTCCAGATTGGCAGTTGCTCCATCATCAAATACCCAAAACCAACTTGCTCCCCCAGCTGGAGCTGTAAATTGCACAGTTAGCGGTTCGCAACCTTGGGTGGTGTTGGCGGTCTGTGCATGTGATGAAACAGCAACACCAATCAAAACAATAAGCAACCAAAAAGATAGGATCCGTTTCATTTACCAGATAAGAGACACACCATGGACGTGAAGTTAGAAAAAGGATGCCTGCACTGACACTGTATCATCTAAGTTGTAACTTTTGGGTCTTCAAATGTCTTAGCTTTTAAATCGACTTCCTTTTCTATTAGATGAAGAGTTCTTCTCATAAGTTACAATTGCAAGTTTTGGCCATCGTAGCCCTAGTATTTGGCGGAACTCTATTTGGGTTCACTCCTAGGTCCGAACTGCCATGTTTGGATAAAACCTTCTCGGTGCAGGTTCATATAGTTGTAGATAGTTTAGGAGGAACTGGCGTTACCGAAGGAGGGATTCAAGGTCAATTCGCTAGCCTTAACGGCTACTTCGAGGATATTTGTGTGACGTTTGAAGTTTGCGATTTCAATTACATCGAGAATTTTCAATGGGATACTTTGACCGATGTCGGAGATTATCGTTGGGCTGAACTTCTAACGGCTCATCATCAGGCCTATAGAATTAACGTGGTTTATCTTGCTTATATCGAACCAGGCGATGCTGCTGGTTTTGCTCCGCTAGGAGGAATCAATAACACACAAGGAGGAGCAATCTGTATTACAAAAGGAGGAGGAGCTGGTGTTCTTGTTCACGAAATGGGACATTATTGGGGATTGGAACACACTTTTGAAGGCAACGGAACGGAACTGGCAGATGGTACCAATTGCGACATTGCTGGTGATGGATTCTGTGACACACCAGGTGATCCATACGTTCCATTTTCTCCATCTGGCGATTGGGAAACTGATTGCATTTTTGACTGGATGGGAACGGATGCTAATGGTGAGTTCTATGATCCAGATGTAGGAAATGTTATGTCCTACTACGATTGCGCTTGTCATTTTAGTTATGAGCAATACCAAAGTATGGCGAACCTATACAGCAGCAATCTTCAGCCAAATGGCCAGCATATGTGGTAATATAAAAGTGACTAGTGAAAAGCGAATAGTGAATAGTGAAAAAGGAAATAGAAGTGTAGTTGGGAGGTTGATCCTTGCAGTTTTGGTTATTGGTTTAGTGCCGATAAAAACAAAGGCCCAAGACATTCACTTGACTCAGTTTTACACCGCTCAACAGAATTTGAACCCTGCCTTAGCGGGACAATATGATGGAGCGTATCGGGCAGCAGGCAATTACCGTCATCAATGGCCGCAGATAAATAAGGCGATAACAACCGCCATGATTGCCTTTGATAAAAAGTTCTTTTTCTACAACGATGAGATTGATGCAGGCATCCTTCTCATCAACGACAACTATTCTGGATTCAATCTGAATACAACCAAAATCTTCTTGACTGGATCGTACAAGAAGATGTTGAAAGGACACGAACTGAGAGGAGGAGTCCAAATGGGATATGTATTGAAAAGCACTGACTTAAGTAGTCAGACATTCCCAACTCAGTGGGATTACCAACAAGGAATATTCGATACTCAAGTGAGTAATGGCGAAACAGATTTAAGTGAGTCTCAGTCATTTTTCGATATGAACTTAGGGTTTGCATGGAGCCATAAATTCAAAAAGTTTAAGCCGACAGTCGGCTTCTCCATATTTCACATTACAAGACCAAAAGACACTTACTTTTCTACCCAAACGGAAAGATTAAGGTCGCGGCAAGTAGTTCATGCTGAAGTGGATGTTCCTATTAGCGATGATTTTACGGTGGAGCCTAAATTCCTTTATATGTGGACGACCAAGGTTCAGGATATGATTATTGGGTCAAACATCAAGTACCACATGGATCATCCTTTCTTTAAGAATATTTATGTAGGGCTACTTTACCGAGGCGGGATAGGGAGAAATAGTGATATGATTACTCCAGTCGCAGGATTTCACATTAAGAATTTCGATATCGGCCTTAATTACGATGTCAATGTTTCAGCCTTGAGTGCAAACAGCAGTCAAAAAACAACATTCGAAATTTCGATTATCTACACCGCTCCATTATTCGCCCCAAAAAGCCTGACCATACCGTGCGACAGATACTGAGAAGTCTTGTGAAGATTAGTTCGGTTCTGGTACTGCTGTTGGTTATTTCAGGGTCAATATTTGGACAGGAAGCACCGCCAAGACCAGAAGAGCTAAACATGCGAAAGCTGAAAGGCCTAGCAACCAACGCGCTTCGGTTGGGTGATAATTATTCTGCACTCATCTATTACAAGGAATGGGGAAAACGTAAGCCTAACGATGCCAAGGTGAGCTTTCAATTGGCTGAATTGCATCAATCTGCTCGGGACTATGTCCGCGCTGCTGATGCTTACTATAATTGTATCCGTGTTGCCGGGGATCGATTTCCAATCGCCCTTTATCATCTGGGAAATATGCAGATGCAAAGCGGGAATTATAACGATGCCAAGAAGAACTTTAGCAAGTTCAAACGTTTTGCAAACGACATGAACGACAAGTGGTACAAGAAACTTGTTAAGATTAAAATTGAAGGATGTTTGCTGGCCATTGAGTTGAGCGATTCGGTAAATACAGCTGAAGTCGATCATTTAGATTCTTCCATTAATAAGGCCCATATTGAGTTTTCGCCAATACCAATTGACACTGCTACTCTTATATATGGTTCGCTAAAAAGTGATGAGGTAGATTTCTATTCTGTAGAGGAGATTGATAGCTCACAGATTCCTACCCGAAAGCTTTATCTGGCTAAAAAGGAAAACGGAAAATGGAGTTCGGCAGGAGAATATTCTGATCCAACGGGAGAACAATATCATCATGTTGGAAATGGTGCCCTGTCTCAAGATGGACAGCGATTCTTCTTCACCCAATGCCGAAAGAATTGGCAGAATAAAGTAATCTGCCATCTCTATATTTCTGAGAAGAATGGCGATAATTGGGGTGAGCCATTAAAAATGAATGAAGAGATTAACCTGCCTAATTACACCACCACACAACCAACGGTTGGCCGGGAATCAAAGCGTAATCAAGAGGTAATTTATTTTGTTTCAGATCGACCTGGCGGAAAAGGTGGCTTAGATATTTGGTACACCGAATATCATGCGAGAAAGAAAATTTGGAAGACGCCTAAAAATGCTGGTGCCAAATTGAACACGCCTGGAATGGAATTCACTCCTTATTACGAACTAGCTACTCGTTCATTGTATTTCAGTACAGATGGAAGACCCGGATTAGGAGGGCTTGATGTCTTTCAAATTGAAGGTGAAAAAACCAAATGGAATAAAGATTCGGTCGTGCATATGGGTAAGGCGGTTAATTCACCTGCCGATGATTTCGATTTTGTTTTGAATAGAGATCGTGATTCAGGTTTTTTGGTTTCTAATAGAAAAGGAGGTGTTGCTTTGATGAATGGAACATGCTGTGACGACATCTACTCATTTCGTTTTGTTGAGTATGTGGATGTGATGCTGAAAGGATTGGTCATTGATTCTTCCGATTGTCTAAATGAAGTAGAAGTATTCCTCTATATGAAGGACCCCGAAACGGGAGGCAATTATTTGTCGGAGCATCTAAAAGTCAATCCATGTACTTTTCAATTCAAATTGCAGCCAGGTCGTGAGTACCGCATCGAAGCAAAGAAGAAAGGTTACTTCAATGATGCAATCGATGTAACCACCGTTGGTAAAACGCCAGCTGACACTTTGGAGGTGGAATTGCAACTTCTCCCAATACCGAATAAGCCAATTGTTCTCGAAGGGATTCTATATGAGTTTGACAGTGCCGAACTCACACCTTCGGCAATGGAGTGTATCGATACGGGCCTTTACGCTATTATGATCGATAACCCTCAAATTATCATTGAATTAGGATCTCACACGGATAGCAAGGGCTCTGACCCGTACAATTTGAGCTTGTCAGATAGGCGTGCAGAAAGTTGTGTGAAGTACTTAATTAAGAAAGGTATTGATCAAAAACGACTGCTTCACAAGGGATATGGTGAAACTGTACCAGTAGCTCCGAATGCGCATCCAGACGGCACCGACAATCCTGAAGGAAGAGCCTTGAACCGAAGAACTGAGTTTACTATTCTTGGAGAACTAAGCGAAGACGAGTACCTGCCAGAGCAGGAAGACTAATCACGTATTCGCGAATGTGACCGTGTCCGTTCACCCGCTCTCAAGCCTGTTAGAATTGCCATGCAAGTATTCCCATCATCAGTTGAGACGTACCACGGACGTAAGGAAACTAGCTTGTCTGTGGCCAGATATAAGTGAGAAGATTTCCATTGAAGTCAATCCGATCGATCTATAGCGATTTATTGGAGTTATTCTGAAAGTAGATCGAGGTGGCAGGCACAGGGGGGTGAATTAAGTGAGTCAACCTCCGAACAAGTAGCCTGCAGTGAAGTTGGCTATGAACTCTACAGACTCTTCCTCGGCTTTTTTTATGCAGTGAATGCTAGATAGGATGGCGTAACAAAGAGTATTTTGAACCGAAATTTAATGATTCTTCTGTTGTGGGAAGTTTGATACACCAAAAGACAGGATTCAGCTAAAGCTCAAGCATACCTAGGTCTGCGTACTTATGGTCGAGTAGCGTAATTGCTTTTGTTTGTAACCACTAGAACCCCAGTTTTGTGCAGTACTGGACAAAACTGCATTTCACTACGTGATTCACTTGCCTAAAAACACCCCTGTAACTGCCTGAAAAACTGCACTTTACGAGCAATGTGGTATTTTTAATTAACAATTAGTGGAAACACGTACTTTTATCGTATCAAATCTCGTAAGAGAATTGAGTTCTTTGTTTTCATGGGCTGTTCTTAAAGAGGTAGAACGTTTTTGTTTAGGGGTTATGTTCTATTCTCGGAGTTTAGTTCCAATTTCTGGTTTCGCCCCCGCTACAGTTTATTCTGAAGTGGGGGTTTTTTTATGCCCAATACTTTTTTATTTGGAGTGAAGTTCTATCTTTGATACTCAGTTCCAATTCCTGGTTTCGCCCCCACAGAAGTCTTTGTACAGAAGTGGGGGTTTTTTTATGCTCAGCCTCGAACTCAATTTCTAATTTTGCGGGCCTAAATTTTAGCCCAATGCAAACAGCAGACGCCATGCAAACAATCGATATGACTAAGGTTCTTGAAGCCTTAAACCTAACTGGAGTAAATCCTGGATCATCAACAGGACTAGTTAATCAGGAAACAAAAGGACCTAAAATCGAATCTTATTCGCCAGTTGATGGTGCTTTGATCGGTTCTACAGGATCTGTAACTAAGGAAGAATATGATGCCATCGTTACCAAGGCACAGGAAGGATTTAAAGAGTTTAGAACTTGGCCAGCTCCCAAACGCGGTGAAGTTGTAAGGCAATGCGGAGAGGAACTTCGTAAGTACAAAGAGCCTTTAGGACAACTTGTTTCATACGAAATGGGAAAGAGCTTGCAAGAAGGATATGGTGAAGTTCAGGAGATGATTGACATTTGCGATTTCGCTGTTGGTCTTTCACGTCAATTGCATGGATTAACGATGCACTCTGAGCGTCCGCTTCATAGAATGTACGAGCAGTACCATCCACTTGGGGTAGTTGGAATTATTTCTGCGTTCAATTTTCCAGTAGCTGTTTGGGCTTGGAATAGCATGTTGGCGTGGGTTTGTGGTGATAGTTGCGTTTGGAAGCCGTCTGAGAAAACTCCATTGACTGGAATGGCTTGCCAAAACATTATCAAAACTGTATTCGAAAGAAATGAAGTACCTGAAGGTGTTTCATGTGTGGTTCAAGGAGGAAGAGAGATTGGTGAGGCAATGTCTAATGACCGAAGACTTCCTTTGGTTTCTGCAACTGGATCTACAAGAATGGGTAAAGCTGTTGGTGCGGCAGTTGGCGCTCGACTTGGAAAGTCTTTACTTGAGTTGGGTGGGAACAATGCAATTATCATCACGCCAGAAGCAGATCTTGATATGACTATTATCGGAGCACTGTTCGGAGCTGTTGGAACTGCAGGCCAACGGTGTACTTCGACCCGAAGATTGATTATTCATGATTCGATGTACGAGGAGGTGAAAAACCGTTTGGCTAAAGCTTACGGTCAATTAAGAATTGGTGACCCATTGGATCAGGCCAACCATGTTGGGCCGGTTATCGACAAGGATGCTGTTAAAATGTATGAGTCGGCATTGGAAAGAGTAGTTGCTGAGGGAGGAAACTTGGTGGTTGAAGGAGGTGTTCTAACAGGCGAAGGGTTTGAATCTGGATGTTATGTAAAGCCTGCAATCGCAGAAGCTCAGAATGACTACGAGATTGTTCAGCACGAAACGTTTGCTCCAATTCTTTACTTAATGAAGTATAGCACGCTTGATGAAGCAATTGCCATGCAGAATGGCGTTGATCAAGGATTATCATCAGCAATTATGACCACAAATATGCGCGAAGCCGAAAAGTTTTTAGCTGTTGTTGGTTCTGATTGTGGTATCGCAAATGTGAACATCGGAACCTCTGGTGCCGAGATTGGTGGGGCCTTTGGAGGAGAGAAAGATACAGGTGGTGGACGTGAGTCTGGATCGGATGCTTGGAAAGTATACATGCGTAGACAAACCAATACAATCAACTACGGTGCAGAACTTCCTTTGGCACAGGGTATTAAATTCGACTTTTAATTAACTTAAGGCGCAATAAATGCGCGTTTGGTGTCGAGATTAATTCGGAAAATTTCACTCATAATCTTAGTGTGTCCCTTGTTTCTAGGGGGATGCGTAAAAGACCCTGTGGACGAATATTACGAGAACGACAAGAAGTTTTATGACTTAAGAGCGTACTTCGACAACCAAATCAATAAGCTTAAGGTCAGAAGACAGAACGTTCGGAAGCAGATTACTAAGAATGGTCGTTCTCATGTGTTGGAAATGAACACACTAAATTGGGTGGAAGAATTGGAGGCGTTCAAAGAAGCGGACATCAATAAACCAGCTTGGCGAGATGCGTATCAGACTGACACTATTTTCTTGGAGGCGAGTCAGGTGATTAGTCACAAGGCTCTGAATACTGAGAATCCGATTCAGACTTTAGTTGTTACGATTCACACTGAAACGGGAGATTGCCTTCGTGTTTCAATTGACAAGCGAACAGAAAATTTCCTCTATTCATCGGAACAGAAGCTATTTTATTCTGCTGGTGAGGGTTATGAAATTCGTGGGAAGTTGTCCGTGAAATATCTATTCAATTCAGAATATGAGGTTGAAGCCGAGTTTATCGATGGTTAGAAATCTATTTGTAGCAGGACTTTCCTTGCTAATTATCGGGTGCTCCAATTCTGAAGAAAGGGAAAACCGTTTTGTTGGAGATTGGCGAATGGTCTACGATTTGGGAGATGACCATCTTCCATTTCAATCATCAATAATGCTTAGCGAGGATGGTGATCCAGTCTTTTATGCTATCAATGGCGATGAACGTATCCGTGCGGAAACGTTAATGATTAAAGGAGATTCTATTCATGTTCAATTGCCAATTTTCAATACCGAGTTGATCGGATGTATTCGAGGAGATTCAATAGTTGGGAATTTTCATGACTACTCTAGAAAAGGCATGTATGCCATTCCGTTTACTGCCTATAAAGGAGAAACCCATCGGTTCTCTGTTGTTGAGAGCCCTAAGGTGGATATCACAGGAAAATGGGAAGTAGCTTTTAGTCCAGGCAGTGATCATGAATATCAAGCTATTGGAGAATTCCGCCAGGAGGGCGAAAAAGCGTTCGGAACATTTTTAACGACAACGGGTGATTACCGTTATTTGGAAGGAAATGTGGATGGCAATAAATTGCTCTTATCTTGTTTTGATGGTTCGCACGTGTTCTTGTTCAAAGCGACTGTTTCGGGTGATACGATTAGAGGTGATTTTTGGAGCGGCACACATTGGCAAGAAAACTGGGAAGGATTTCGAAATCAAGAATATGCACTTCCAAATCCTGACTCGCTTACTTTTCTGAAGCCTGGATTCGAGAAAATCGAATTTAATTTCCCGTCAATTGACGGAGGTGATGTTTCGTTAGAGGACCCTGAATTTATTAACAAGGTTGTGATAGTGCAGCTGATGGGTAGCTGGTGTCCAAACTGTATGGATGAAACGGCATATTTGGTGTCATTGTACAATAAGTTTCAGCCAGAAGGATTGGAAGTAGTTTCTCTTGCGTTTGAGAAAAGCGACAAGCTGGAAACCAACAAAAGAAGCTTAGAGCGGTTACGTGGTCATTTCAATATTCCATATCCATTGTTGATGGCAGGAAGAGCAAGCAAAACTGAAGCAGCCAAGAAACTACCGATGCTAAATCATGTTCTTTCTTTTCCTACAACGATTTTCATTGATCGTAACGGAAACGTTAGAAGAATCCATACTGGCTTTTCTGGGCCAGGAACTGGTGAGTATTACCAAGAATTTGTTGACGAAACAGACGATTTCGTACTCAGACTTTTACTTGAATAATTATTGAAGATTCTTTAATGCCTCGCGTTTGCTTAGTGGGTGCAATCGATCTTCTAGGCTATCCAGATATTTCATGACCCATTCCGGGTTTGTTTTCCCGTATTCTCTCAATGCCCAACCGATGGCTTTGTTGATAAAGAATTCCGTGGAGCCTAAATTCACTTCGATGTGATTTTTCAGAACATCAACATCCGTCTTGTCCTTGTAGCCCAATTGGAAAATGATGCTGGCTCTTCCACATGTTTTCCGAATCTGCCCAACGGTCGGTAATTGGATTCATTTGTTTTGGAAACTTCAAGAAAAACGGCCCACAAACCCAAGAAGAAAGTCCATCAACCGAATCCCACCAACTTTTGGTGATAATCAAGTTCTCGATAAGCTGAATATCACAAGCGTCACACTTCTGTGCCTGACGTCTCAAAATGTCGAGGCCTGCCATTTGAAACTATCTTTCTGGAGCAGACCAAAATGCTTCAAACACAATTGGGTCGAAGGGTTTAGGCAGTCCGCATTCAGAAATAATTTGCTTTTGAATTGCTCGTCTTTCGGTGGACTTTATACCGAAGAATGAAAAGTTGCCTTTCATGTATGCCGACATCGCATCGGCATTCTGGCTATTATGATTGGCCTCAAAATGCGATTGTAGTGGTTTGAGGTAATCGATCATTTATTCAATTCATCGTAGAAGTAGATCTGATCCTCGTTATTGATGCTCATTCTTGGCATTCCATTGTATTCTGTAACCTTGCCTCGAACGCAGATTCGCTTATCCATGAACTCCTTTTCCGGATCATAACTAAAGTTGTTCTGGTTGCTTTTCCAAATGGTAGCATAGAATGGACTGTTCGGGTACTTCCGGTCAAAATTGAGATAGATTGCTTCCTTCCTGCTTTTTTTGGAGGACACGATTGTACCACAGATTGTCACCTTTTTATCAATCTGATATTTGGCCTGTTCGGTATTGAAAAGCCCTTTTGGCATTGGAGCCGGCAAAGGCAAAACTTCACCAAATTTTGGGTCGGATGGATGTATCCAATTCGTGGGGTCAGCCAAGGCCTCAAGTTTATCTTCTTCAATATCCTCCAGAGTTGGGAAGAAGTCAATGCCAGAGAGTTTTTCAACCTCATCAATAGAAACCGCATAACTAGTAAGATCCTTATCGTTCACTCCATTGGTCATGAGAAACGCAACGCCTTTATGTTCATCGCCAGTTAGATCCATGATGATTTTAAAGTACTCTTCAGGTATGCTCACTTCATTATCACCAAGCTTCTCCAGGCCATCCTTTAAGATTGGCCCAGTAATAACGAAAACTGGTTCTTGAAAACTGACTGCGTACTTCCTTACCCAATCTTCCAACTGAGCCCAAGTTTGCCTGTTTAATTCAGGTTTTTGCGGACTCATGTTCGAATAGAAATAAGACTCGCTCACCATTTTTGAAGACCATCTGAAATCTGCGGATGGAGCCAAATGCCCACGGTCATAACCCGAATGCCAGTAGTCTGATTTGCTAGCAGTCTCAGTCTTCACCAAATCATCTTTCCTGAAATCATTGGTTCTTCCTGCACCAGAAAACTCCACCTGAGGTATGACCATATGCATCACCCATTTAGCTTGTTCGTGCTCCTCGGAATAGACAAAACTCCATGCAGAATGATGCAATACTTCTTCGCCAGCAGATAAAGCGGGCATTCCAATTTGGTCAAGTTCCGATCGAACCCAACCAGCGTAATGATCCTCCATTTGCACCAGGATCTCTTTCTTTTCCTCGTCCAGTTCAGAAAGCCGCAGATTTAGTTGTTCGATTTTCTCTTCGCTGGTTTGCGATTGTGCATTGAAACCAATGAGCAAAATGAAAAGGCTGGAAATGAATCGCGTCATAATTTAAAAATGGGCTTTGATGCAAAGCTATAAGCATAGAAAGACTTGACCATTCCAATTTTGACCGCTCATTAAAAGCTGCTAAGTCAACTTATGTTGCAAACCGTTCGGTATTTGATGCGTTTTCACTTCCGTGCAACGAAAGTCTCGCAAGTTTCAAATTCAATTGGGCATATTGATTGAATAATGTCGGTCGCACCACCTACATCATTCATGAAAAGCCTAATTCTAACATTCGGTTCAGTGCTTACGTTCCTTGTTGCTTTGTCGCAACAACCGGAACAGGATTGCTTCAATGCAATCAATGTTTGCACTGATACTTATGTACAGCAGAACAGTTATTCTGGTTATGGTACACTGAATGAGTTGCCAGCCTCTTCTACTTGTTTGGGCAATGGCGAAATGAATTCAGTTTGGTACATTTTTAATGTAACCGAAGATGGAGACTTGACATTTCAGCTTAATCCTCTGAACGTAAATGATGATTATGATTTTGCTGTTTTCGACATGAATACTTCAGGATGCTCAGGAATTGCATCTGGAACAAGTTTACCGATTCGCTGCAATTATTCTGCACAAACGGGTTCCACGGGTCTTTCTAGCGGAGCAACAACTTTACAGGCTGGTACAGGCGGCCCGAATCAATGTGCGTCAATTCCGGTTCTGGCGGGAGAATCGTATTCAATTCTCGTTAGCAATTTTACCGCAAGTAATTCGGGTTATACATTGCTATTTGATGGTACTGCTTCAATCATTGACGAAGAGCCTGCCGAAGTGAATAACGCTGACCTTGGGGAAACTTGCAATCCAATAAAGATCTGGTTAAACCTAAATGAGGAAGTGGATTGCGGCTCTATTGCTAGTGATGGTTCTGATTTTTTTATAACCGGGCCCGAAGCCGTTGCTATAGTTCAGGCTAATGGAGTGAATTGTGGGTCTGGCGGTTATTCAGATCAGATTCGAATCAAATTCGCAAACAATATTGGCACGGTAGGAACATACACGGTTCACCTGCAAACGGGTGTGGACGGGAATACACTGATTGACAGATGTAGTAATGAGAATGATGCGGATGTGTTTGCCAGCTTCGAAGTGCTGTTTATTGGCCCAGATGTAGAAATTTCAGATTACCAGGATTCGGATTGCGGAACCACAAATGGTTGGATACAAGCATCTGTTTATAGTGGAACAGCTCCTTACAATTTTGAATGGAATGTTGATACGCTGGATGCTGCGCTTTACAATGATGAGTTAGATGCTGGCCCTTACGTTCTTACTGTAACAGATGCTAATGGGTGTCAAACTTCTATAGATCAGGCCCTCACCTACCTTAATTCTCCAATCATAAGTGTAGACAACATAGTAGGTGTGATGTGTAATGGGGGAGCTACGGGATCTGCCACAGTTAATGTTGAGCCAGGTAGCTTTAATGGAAACCTGCAGTATGAATGGTTATCTGACCCACCACAATACACGCAAACGGCCACCGGGTTACCTGCCGGAGATGTAATAGTTCAAGTAGAAGATGATGGAAGTGGATGTGTAGCAACTCAAACAATTACCATCCCGAACATTTCACAATTGAGTCTATCTTTTGTTTCAAGTGAACCGGCTTGCTCAGTAAATGATGGCGTTATAGCGGTTAACGCCTCTGGCGGGGCTGGGCCATACCAGTTCTCATGGAACACCGTGCCACCACAAAATACACTCGCAGCAACTGGACTTAGCCCTGGGTTATACCAATGTCATGTAACCGATGATAATGGTTGCGAATCATCCATTGAAGTGATTCTTGTAAATGACTTTGCGCCCGATGCAATGGTGAATGAGACGTTGCCTAGCTGTGGCCAAACCAATGGTTGGGCGTCCGTAACTGCGCTTACTGGACAAGCACCGTTCTCCTATACCTGGAATACTGCTCCTGCCCAATTCGATTCAATTGCAGATGGATTAACACCTGGAAACTACTTCTGTACAATTGCCGATGCCAACGGTTGCACTCAAATCATCAATGTAAAGATTGATTCAGTGCCTCCACCAAGCATGGATCTTACTGTTATGGACAGTGATTGTGGATTGAATAATGGAGAGGTTCTTATTGACATGGTTCAAGGCACAACCCCGTATGTCTTTACAATTGGTGCCGATTCTCTTTTTTCAGGCAATACGGTCAGTCCGTTAAGTCCAGGTAACTACACGGTAATGGTTATCGATTCAGTGGGATGCACATCAACGGAAAATTTTACGGTTGAAATGGAATTACCCACTTCAGATTTTACCGTGAAACCCGTTTGCGTTGGTAGTGAGGCCTATTTTCAATCGCAATCCACATCAATGTCCACCAACTTTGAGTGGAGTTTTGGTGACGGAAATTCATCCACCGATTCCGAACCCGTTCATACTTATTTAGCCCCTGGTGTATATGAAGTTACTCTAGATTTGAGTGGTGGTTGCGCTCCAGATCAAGTGGTAAAAAGTGTAGAGATCTTTAATCCGCCAGTACCAGCATACGTTTTGGATCCAAGTATTATTCTCGAAAAAGAGCCTTTTGAATTGGTTTATTCTGGGGATCCTGTTGACTCCGTTTCGTGGGAATTGAATGGAATGGCCTATGATGGAGTTCAAGTTTCAGATGTGGAAATTCAGAATGAAGGCGATTATCCACTCATACTTACTGCCGTTAATCAGAACGGATGTATTGGAGAAATGGAGGGAGTGATTGAGGTAATTCAAAGGCCCACTTTATTTATTCCCAATGCCTTTAATCCCAATGGATTATTGGAGAATAGAATATTTCGGGTTGAGGGAGTAGGCGTAACTCAAGCTGAGTTTTGGGTTTTTGATCGATGGGGGAAATTGCTATTCGAAGCGAATAATGTGAATGAAGCAATGAATGTCGGTTGGGATGGAACATTCCAAGGAAAGGAATTACCGCAAGGAGTTTACGCCTATAGAATCAAAGCCACGATGTTCACCGGGCAAGAGTTTGAACGACTCGGAACAATAACCATGGTTCGTTGAAAGCGGCAACCTTGCTCAGTTTCGGCCGTATTAATCTGGAATCTGTAAATGGGAGATTTAGTATTATTTCTGGAAGTAAAGCTTGGTTGATTGGGATGATACTCGGTCTGTCTTCGTACGGAGTTTTGGCTCAAGCACCTGAACAAGATTGTTTTAATGCAATTAACGTTTGTACCCAATCATTTAGCCAGGCGGAGGCTTTTAATGGTTTTGGAGGGCTTAACGAAATACTCCAAGGAGCAGGGTGTTTACAGAATGGAGAGGTCAATTCAGTCTAGTATGCTTTTACAATTTTTCAAGCGGGCAACCTCACATTGCAGCTTAACCCACTCAATTTGAATGATGATTATGATTTTGCCATTTACGATGTGACCAATGATTCGTGTTCGGGAATCGAATTGGGGTTGAATTTACCTGTACGATTTAGCTATTCTTCTGCTCCTGGCTCGACCGGATTATCAAACGGTGCCTCTATTACCACGGCAAGTACAAGTGATCCTAATCAACTTGCTCCAATTGCCACTTTAGTTGGGCAGACCTACGCAATGGTGGTTGCCAATTTTACCAGTTCTCAAACTGGTTATTCTATTGATTTTGGTGGCACAGCCTCCGTTGAGGATTCGGAAAACCCACAATTGACAGGGGTCGATATTGATGGCGCCTGCAATCCCGATAGGGTGTTTATAGATTTCTCAGCACAAATTGAATGCGCGAGTATTGCTTCTGATGGCAGCGATTTCGTGCTCACGGGGCCAGGCGGTGAAACCATTACCAGTGCTAATTCTGTTGCATGCACGCCTGAAGGGTATGCAACCAGACTTCGACTAATTTTTCCGCGCCACTTTCCGCTACCGGAAACTATTCAATCACGGCTGCCAATGGGTTGGATGGTAATACGGTCTTAGATCGTTGCGGCAATGCGGTTAACGTTGGGGCTAATGAAAACTTCAATGTGCAATTTATCGGCCCAAGCCTAACCTCTGCTGTTGCAACTAGTTCCGACTGTGGTCAGACAAATGGTGAGGCTGGCGTTTCTGTAAATGGTGGAACAGGACCACTCTCTTACGAGTGGAATACCAGTCCTTCCCAGTACGGTGCAAATGCAACCAATTTGCCTTCTGGTTTTTGGGTTTGCACTGTAATGGATGCAAATAGCTGCATTGATGAACTGATGATTCCGGTACTAGGAGTTGGCTCACCAACGGTTCCCACTTTAAGTACTACGCCTGTTACATGCAACGGATTGTCAGATGGGTCTGCAGAAATAGAGGTTGTTGGTAACGGCCCATTCGATGTCCTTTGGGGTGGATATCCAGCTTTATCTGGAGAAATGGTAAGTGGACTATCCGGAGGCTCGGTCGTCCTGACAATTATCGATGCATGAGGTTGTGAAATAAATCATGTGGTTACCATTCCCATTCCATCAACATTGTCAACACCAATCACATTTGTTAATCCGAACTGCAATCAAGCAGATGGGCAGATGATTGTGCAAGTTTCAGGCGGAACAGAACCTTACAGTTATAATTGGGATCATGATTCAACGTTGAACAACGACAGCGCGTTCACTCTTTCTGCTGGAATTTATAATGTGACAGTAACAGACTCCAATGGGCGTTTTGCCAATGCCAGAACCTTCTTATGTGGTTTCGCCAGAAGTAGTAACAACAAGAATTGATGTCGAATTCACTTATACGGGAACAGATGGGGTTGCGTATGACTGGGAGTTAGGATACGGTGCAGAATCAACAATGATTCATCCTGTTGGAGAATATAAGATTGAAGGCGTTTATCCAATTTCGCTTACAGTAACTAGTGAGCATAATTGCGTAACTATTATCGAAGATGAGTTGACGGTAGAATTGGCTCCAGCCCTATTTGTTCCAAATGCCTTAGTACCAAATGGAAGTTGGGCCAATAGGCATTATCGAGTTGGTGGGGTGGGGTTAACCACCATCGAATTTGTGATAACCGATAGATTGGGGAACCGAAGTATATTAGTCGTCTAGCCTAGACCAAGTGATGTATAAAGAGTGGGAAGGCAACATGGCTGGAACTCCAGCACCGCAAGGCGTTTACGCATACTTCGTTACGGCTACCTTTTTCGAAGGAACCGAATATGAAGGAAACGGAACGATTACCTTAATCAGGTAACTACCCCCAAACCTTAGCGCCCTCAGTACAGTTGGTGCAAATGTCTATCTCGCTTCTCGCTTTCAAAAGCGATGTTCTAAACGTTTGATATTTCGCTCCTTGCCAGATTTCTTCAAATGTATTTTGCTTAAGATCTCCTAATTGGTGGGTTGCGTCTTTATCGAAGCAGCACGGTACAACCAAACCATCCCAAGTTAGAACACAAGAGTGCCACAACTTCCAGCAATGGTTTAAAAGCGGATTTTTGATAGATGTATGACCGCATTCGGTTTTTTGATATCGGCTGTATTTCGGATTTTCCGGGATCAGTTGATTCGGGTCGTTTTCGTAATCGTAAATCTGCGCAGTTTTAAAACGCACTTCGTCAACCCCAACCTCTTCGCCTAGTTTTTTAACGTCTTCAATTTGATGCTCGTTTGGCTTTACAACCAAGAATTGAAAGATTACATGAGGTGTTTTCGAGCCCAATTCCTTCTTCCATTTGATCAGATTTTTTGTGCCCTCGATCACCTTATCTAAGTTACCCCCAATGCGATAGTTCGCGTACGTTTCCTGGGTGGTGCCGTCAATGGAAATGATCATTCTGTCTAGGCCACTTTCCACGGTCCGCTTTGCATTTTCATCCTTTAGGTAATGCGCGTTCGTACTGGTAGCCGTGTAAATGCCTCTATCGGAGGCATACTTTACCATGTCCAGAAAATCAGGATTGAGGTACGGCTCTCCTTGGAAATAGAAGATGAGGTAAAGCAGGTTATCCTTCAACTGCTCCACTGTATCTTTAAAGAAATTGTTGCTAAGCATGCCCGTTGGCCGGGTAAATTGCCTCAATCCACTTGGGCATTCTGGGCAACGCAGATTGCAAGATGTTGTTGGTTCAAACGAAATGCTGATTGGCGTTCCCCATTGGGTCGGCTTACGAGTCCACTTCGTGTAATAAAAACTGAATAAAACTTTCAGTGCATTCGAAGCTCTGCGAAACGTGACTTTTCGCATGAAATTAAGGCCGTCTTGGATGGG
>JBLFWJ010000024.1:0-28210 GCA_047611425.1 Bacteroidia bacterium
AATATTCAGGTTGATGAGGCTACATTGATCTGGAATTCAGTACCGAACGCAATCAAATACAAATTGAAGATTCGCGAAGTAGGAACAACTACCTGGACTAACCATACCATCTTCTCGCCAGACACGATTAAAGTGAAGGGTGGATTGAGCCCAGGTACCGACTATGAGTACAAGATTCAAACGGTTTGTGATCTTAATTCGCCAACTTCTTACGGTCCGTTCCAATACTTTACAACAGCCGATGCCTGTGGCAATCCAGCTACTATGACAATGCAAGGTGTCAATCCAACGCAGACCAATGCATCGTGGTCGGCCGTTACCGATGCGATAAGCTACAAGCTGAAGTATCGTCCACTTGGAAGTAACACTTGGAAGTACAAAACGATTGTAGCGCCAAACACAGCACGCAACCTGTACAACTTAGATCCGTCCACCGATTATGAATTCAAAATCAGGACGGAATGTTCTAATGGAACTGTGCCTTATGGACCAACAGAATATTTCACAACACTCAATTGCGATGTAGCTGGCAACAGAAATGAATCTTCAATCACACCAAGTTCAGCCATTCTTATTTGGGATTCTGTTCCTGGAGCCTCAAGCTATAAAGTGAAGTACAGAGTAAACAACACCTCTAGCTGGAGTTACAAGAATGTGAATGCACCAACTACATCTACGCAGTTGAATTCATTATATGCAGGTACTACATACCAGTGGAAAGTGAAAACGTTCTGTAGCCCGGTATCAAATTACAGTAGCTATAGCGGAAACAACTTGTTCCAAACAGCAGCGGGTGTAGAAGGAGGAGAGCAAAGTCGTTTGGCAGATGTATCGGATGACCGAGAATTGAATCTCTATCCTAATCCAAACGCAGGCGTATTTACAGTGGAGATGATTGGTTACGAGTCTGATGCTGTTATCAACGTTCTGGACATGACAGGTAAGTTAATTTACTCGGATGCCGTAAACGCCTCAACTGAAATGAGAAGGGTCATTGACTTAAATGCAGCTCCTGGTACGTACGTCTTACAATTGATTACTGACAATAGTATTGACACACGAAAGTTGCAAGTGAGATAATCATTAATCCAAACTAAAATTGAAAAGCCCGACCAATTGGTCGGGCTTTTTTGTTCCAAATCTTAACAGATATTCGAAAGCAGGTGTTTCCCTCTTAGATTGAAAGAATTTTCAATAGTGGTTCAGTCTGGCCCTCCCAACCATAATTTTCTTGGATGAACTTCCTACCGGCTTTGCCAATCTGTTGCACTTGATCAGGATTGGAAAGTAAGTTATTGATGGCATCTGCAAACTCAAGTGGTGACTTGGCAATAATCAAGTGTTCGTTGGGGGTTGCACCCAATGCATTATTCGCCAATGCAGAAGTAATACAAGGAATACCCATGCTCATGGCTTCTAGAAGCTTGTTCTGTAGGCCTGTTCCAATCATCATTGGTGCTACAAACAAATGTGTACGGGCATAAGGGTTGCGCATGTCATCCACCCAGCCGGTTACTTCTACATTATCTGAAGCAAGGTTTTTAACTGTTGGTGTCGGAGTTGCTCCTGCAAGTGTAATTCTAATTTTAGGGTTAGATTGTTGAAGAATTGGCAGGACATCTCTGGCCAAGAATTCACAGGCAACCACATTAGGTGGATAGCCCATATTTCCTGCAAATAAAACGTCTGTGCTTTTCTCCGATTCTTGTGGAGCGAAGTATTCCATATCCACACCATTACGTACAATGGAAACTTTTGATTTATCAGATACTGGAAGATCCTGCCTGTCTTGCTCGGAGATAATGGTGCAGTGATCAAAGGAGTTTACAACGTGCCGCTCGTACTTTACCAACCGGTTGAATTCCATTTTAAATACCAATCGCATCGGCCCAAAGGCTCGTTCATGCCTCCGCTCTATTCCTTTTGAAAAAGTATCCTGCAAATCGAGTACACGCTTGGTATTCGGTGTATCTATGATGTACTCTGCCGTTCTAAGTAGTTGGCCGTAAAGGACATCTGGCTTAAACCTCGAGATGATGGCCTGTACCTTTTCTTTTACATCCGAATTGAAAAAATACCCCACCTGAAATGGCTTGCCATTAAAGAAGCTATGCAGGATATTCCAACCAATACTCGCCTTTGAAATTGGGAAGACATGCAGTTCTTCGCACAAGGGAGTTAAATGCTTTTTGGCTTCTGGATGTAGTGGTTCTGTAGTAATCGTAATCAAGCAAACACGATAGTGTTGCTGCAAGATTCTAAGTTGATGAAACCCCCGTAGTTTATCGCCCTTTTCAAGGGGATAAGGCACCCTCGAAAGGATGAATAAAAGGTTTGGTCTATTATCGGTTGATGCCTGCAAGACGCTGGCAAAAATAGTTCAGTTCCTTGCTGATTGCTGTGTTGCTGAAATGTTCTTCAACAAGCTTTCGTGCAGCAGTTCCAATGGCCGCTAGGTCATACTTGCCTTGGTAAACTTTATCGATTTCATTTGCCATGGACTGTGCTTCATTAGCAATGATGAAATGTTCTCCGTTCTTGCCACGGATGCCTTCTGCACCAACGGTAGTGGTAATCACAACTTTACCTTTGGCCATGGCCTCCAACATTTTTACGCGCATGCCGCCACCAGATAGAAGTGGCAAGACCAAAATGTCGTTCTCTTTGAAAAACATTTGTGAGTCCTCAACATCCCCCATGATTTGGAGGCCCTCTCCAGATTTTGCCATCAAAGAATTAGGCATATTCCGACCAGCTAAAATGCATTTAGCCTTTGGTGTTGACTGTGCAACGAGTGGCCAAACTTTGGTCGCGAAAAAATTAATGGCCTCTTCATTGGGACCCCAATTCATGTCTCCTAAATGAAAGAGGGTTAGGGGTTCTGAAGGTGTGGGAACTGAGAATTGATCTAAATCAATCCCGATTGGAACAAGCTTGACTTCTGCTTTGGTCAATGATTTGAAGAATTTCTCATCCTCGAAACTGAGTGCTGCGATGCCGTCTACTTTTTGAATGGCATTCAATTCATATTCTTTCATACGTTTCGAAAGAAAGCTCAAGTATGGTTTCTTTAGAATTGAAGCCGAGTTGGCTGACAACCGTTCCCATATTTTGAACTCCACGTTATGAGCTCGAAGAATGATTTTGGCCTTTGATTTCCTTCGTATGGTATCGATGTATGGCGTCATGAAAAGGCTCTCCAACCAAATTACATCAGGATTGAATGTGGATATCTGATCTTCCAACTGACTTTCAAACTCCTCGGAAAAAAAACGGTCTACGTTGTAAGATCCGGATCCGAATAGGCTCTTTAAAGCGCTGACAGGCTTGAGATTGGTGTTAATCTGAACGTGTTTCGTAATACCTTTTAACTGGTCAGGCCAAGCATTTCCAATCCAAGAGTGTTTATGGGTTGTTACCGTTAAAATTCTCAGGTCAATATCTTGGTTTAGAAAAGCCTCTGAGATGGAAGCAATGGCAATACAACCGCCATCGTTTTTAGGGTAGGGCGGCTTATGACAAAGCTGCAGGACTTTCATTCTGCTTTGTCTTTTTTCAAGAGTCGGAGGACACCGTTCTTAATCGGGTCGAAGTAAGCTCCAATATTGAAAATATGGGAATCTGTGGTAGCCTTGTACGTGAGAAAGATGCCAATTGGCATTAGAACTACTGAGGACAACCACATTCCTTCAGCCGGTGTCCAGACACCTTCTTTAGCGAATTTTTCCCCCGTGATCGAGATTACATAATAAAGGAGGAAAAATAAGACGGAGACAATCACTGGTAGCCCCAGTCCGCCCTTCCTGATAATGGCGCCCAATGGCGCTCCTATAAAAAATAGCACCAAGCAAGCAACACTCAGCGTGAGCTTGCGATGTATTTCAATTTCATACCGATCCATGCGATGTTCTCGCATTCGAGCATCTTCTGTAATGCTTGATAGGTATGCTTTTACACTTCTACTTAAGTTCAGTGCCGTTGTAGCAATATTCTTCCGCTCTCCGGTTGGAAAATTGTTTAAGACGGAATCTTTCGCGGTCGACATTGGCAGTATTAACCGGGTTCTGGCACCGTATTTCATTTTCACCGAGTCAGTTGCCGTCATCAATTCTGGAAAGACATACTTGTAGTTCTTTTTGATGTTGTTAGCTAGTTCGGAATGTCGTTTGACTTTCTCGACCTTGAAACTATCGATATGGGCTCTAAGCTGAGAAAAGCTTTGCATCCGATAGTTATCCTTAAAGATTTCATCGCTACTTCTTGACAGTTTGAAGTCGCTCATATCAAAGCGAATCAATTCTTCGTCAAATTGATTAATCGAATGTGGATACGTTTTACTTTTCCGACTTGGATTGTCCTCTTGAGTGTAAGACTTGCCGCTATACAAGGTAAATTCCATGTACCGCTCATTGTGCGAGTAGGCCATTCTGCCTGAATCCGCGGTGGTCACCTTAATATTTCCTTTGTTGTCTGTATGGTCGTAAATTATCAAGTCATACAGACTTTGTTCATCGTCTCCCTTTGATCCGGTTCTAATGCTGTAGCCCTGTAGTCCTCTGTAAAACACACCCGGTTTTAAGCTCATGGTGGGGCGCTGATGTCGAATATCGTAGAGCAGCGTGCCCATTTTTAAATTGGATACAGGGATCACATTATTTGCAAAGTAGAATGCACCAACGCTGGTTAAAATGGCAACTATTATCAACGGATACATAATTCTTCCTAAGGAAATTCCCGCTGATCGAAGGGCAACCAGCTCATAGTTTTCCCCTAGATTTCCTAAGGTCATAATGGAGGAAAGTAGGATAGCTAAGGGCAACGCCATGTTTACCAAACTGGCAGAAGCATAAAACAGAAGCTCTGCAATGATGTACCATTCAAGCCCTTTTCCAACAAGGTCATCGATGTACTTCCACAGAAACTGCATGAGCAGAACGAACAACGAAACGAAAAACGTCATTACGAACGGCCCCGCGTAAGAAGTGAGTAGTAGTTTGTGGAGTTTTTTCAAAGCCAATCTGAAATCCGGTCAAAGATAGTGTAACGTGTAAGTCGGTTGTCTCTAAAGGTTATCTTTGGCTCCGTTTTTTCAGCATCATGGTTAACGGTAAAAAAGTAGTTGTAGTGTTGCCCGCGTATAATGCGGAGCAAACCTTGGAGGCGACATATGCCGAAATCCCCTTTGATATAGTGGATGAGGTGGTTTTGGTGGATGACGCAAGTCGCGACAACACAGCCAAACGTGGAGCCGAACTAGGGATCAAACATATCGTGGTTCACGATGGTAATAAAGGATATGGAGGCAATCAGAAGAGCTGCTATCGAAAAGCTTTAGAGCTTGGAGGCGACATTGTAATCATGCTTCATCCAGATTATCAGTACACGCCAAAGCTGATTCCGGTGATGACCCACATGATTGGAAGTGGGCTCTACGAGGTTGTTCTCGGTTCTAGAATCCTTGGTAAAGGTGCATTGAAAGGAGGGATGCCGATTTACAAATACATCGCTAACCGATTGCTCACATTTGCCCAAAATGTACTGATTGATCAGAAACTATCTGAGTATCACACGGGATACCGAGCGTTTTCTAGAACGGTTTTAAAAAAGATAGATTGGGAAGTAAATTCCGATGATTTCGTTTTTGACAATCAAATGCTCTCTCAAATCACATATCACGGGTTTGATATTGCCGAGGTGACTTGTCCCACTAAGTATTTCGAAGAGGCTTCATCCATCAACCTACAAAGAAGTACGGTATATGGTTTGGGCGTTTTGAAAGTCTCCGTTATGCACTTTTTTCAGCGCATCGGCTTAGCCAAATTCCGTATGTATCAATCCAAAGAGAAAGGATAATTCTCGTCATTTCTGGTCAGGAAAGTATATCCAGCCCAAGTTTCTACAATTACCAATTCCGGGTGATATTTTAAGTGTTCCTCAACACGATGATTCCTTACGGTAAAGAATACCGGCTTGTCAACGTGATCTCGGAGTAGCCAATTATCGTCATTGGCCATAGGGTGTTGATCTGGTTGCCGATTTCCATAATAGAGGTGGGCATAAGAATGGAAACCAAGTGGCTCGCAATACGCCTCATTGGCACCCCGTGCTTTATAGAATTCGATAATTCCGTTTTGCGTAAATTCTTCTACCCTTGGAATAAATACGATAGAAACCAGCCAGATGGTTAAAAACGAGGAAGTCATTAATGTGATGATTCCT
Organism: Bacteroidia bacterium; assembly: GCA_047611425.1. Lineage (GTDB taxonomy): Bacteria > Bacteroidota > Bacteroidia > UBA10329 > UBA10329 > JBLFWJ01. The sequence continues at coordinate 6,220 of JBLFWJ010000024.1, forward strand.
TGTTTCACCTTTTCTTTTCTGATGAATCGAACGCCCAGTACCGAACCGATTATTAGAACCAACCCGACAATCCATTCCCCACCAACCCAGTTGGCTTGAACGGAAAGTGCGTCAATGGCACCTTGATCTGTAATCAAGCCGTTCTCAAGAATGTAGCCTTGAATGCTACTGAAGTTTCCTGCTAGGAAAATCCCTGTTCCAAGCAAAATGCTTTGAATCATCAACAGATTCAGGTTGCCCGATTTGGGTTTTGAATCACCATTCCACCAGCGATGTAAGACTGTTGCAGCAATAAAGGCCATTGGGAAATATGTGAGACTGCTGTAATGAATAATCTTGGTTTTTACAACCGAGAAAATGATCAGTACAACCCAAAACATAATGATCATCCACAATCTGTGATGATCCATTTCTTTGTAAAGGCCGGGCCGTTTTCTCTCAATTCCGAAGAGGAACAAGAGCGACATAGGAAAGCATCCAGCTAAGAGCACCACTGCATGGTAATAGAATGGTTGGCCGTGACCTGCTTCACTTTTAGTAATCAAGCGAACATTATAGTCGATAAAATCCTGTACCATTTTCTCGTTGCCCGAAACCATCTCATAGAGGAACCATGAAAATCCAATGACCAAAACGAGCATCAAAAATAAGACTGGTTGGAACCATGAAAACTTTATAGTCTTCCACTTAACCACCAGAAAAACAAAGGTGATGGCACCAACCAAAACCAAGGCCGCAGGGCCTTTTGTGAGTACGGCCAGACCGACCCAAAGCCCACTCAACAAGACTGGTTTTGTTGATACAGAGCCATGTTGGGACGCAGCCATAAGTCGTTCAATCCCTAGGAAAATGAAGAGGTTGAACCATGGGTCAATTATACCACTTCGGAAATAAAACTGAGGTAAAAAGGAACATGCATAAACTCCAGCCCACAATAATCCGAATTGGTGATTTCGCCAATTCGTACCCAAGTTATAGAGTAGTGTCAAACTAATGGCTCCCGCAATGGCATTTGGAAGTCTTGCGGCAAACTCGGTGATTCCGAAGATGCTCATACACAATGCTTGAAGCCAGATAAACAATGGGGGTTTCTCCCAAAACGGTTCGAATCCGATTTGCACTTGGGTGTAATTGCCGGACAGCAGCATTTCTCTGGCTGCTTCCGCGAAATTTATTTCATCCCAATCGAAAAGGTGTACCGATCCCAGAAATGGGATGAACGCAACAAGTGCCGCGAAAAAAATGAGGATGCTGGTCTTAGTGGTGCGACTCATCTACCTAAGATTCCTTTATCCAATCGAGAAACATTGATCCGATTCATTATCCAAAACGCAAGAAGTGCACACAGGGTACCTATCATGGATCCAACGGCTACGTCACCTGAAAAGTGTTGACTCAAATACACTCTTGAGAAAGCGGTTAGTGAAAACAAGATTCCAGCAGGAAGGGCCCATTTGCTGTCCTTGGCAATGAGCATTAGGCACATTCCCAAACAGAATGCAGTGGCGGAATGCCCACTTGGAAAACTGTTATGTGCGTGAAAATCAATCCCAGGAGGAAGATGAAGCTGTTCTGAAAGAAGAGCAGTTGGTCGCTTCATATGCGAAAACAGACCATGCTTGGCTGATTGTACAATCAATGATGCAAGTCCATTGGCAAGACCCACAAATAGTGCCCATCGTATTTTGACGAATAGCAGACTTACAGCCAGAATTAAAGGGGCAAATCCAGATCCAAAGTGGGTCAAATACCTAAAAAACGAATCGGCAAAAGGCCAATGGTACCCATTGATAAGGAGATGTAAATCATGACGGCCATAAACCAGCTCGGCAGTGCCAAGTGTGATCATCCAGAGGATGGTAAGGAGGAGGAAAATTCTGGCCGGAGCGGCAATGTGCTTCATACCGTGCGTTGCATCGGCAAAATTACAATTGAATGAAGAATCAGTTTCCTAGAATACGCTTGAGTTCACCAATCTGCGATTCCCAAAGCAATCTGGTCTCATCTTCTTCGTCTTCATCAATATGGTCGGTGACAATCAAGGCAAGATCACGGGTCATTGGGTCACGCTTTAAACGAAACTCGAAAGTTGGCTCATCATCACGATCTATCCATTTGAACAGTACGAAATCTCCATCTTTCTTTCTTACCAGCTCTGCTAGTTCTTCTGCACCATCCCATTCGAAATGATAGGTGCCTTGGCGATCGACTTTTACGTCATCGCAAAACCACTCGGCTAAGCCGCTTGGGGTACTTAATCTATTAAATAGAACTCCTGGTGAAGAGTTGAAAATGAACTCGAGGGTAATCTCTTTCATGCTGAAGGAATGATCCCAAAAAATGTGCGGGACATTGGGCAATATAAGAAAAAAGCATCATTCTGAAACCAAATAAATCAGGCTCGATTCTGAATCCAAAAAACCTACTCGAAGAACAGATCGGATAGGATGTGGTCTAAGATCAACCAGCCATTTGTGGTGCAAACAATGCGGTCTTTTTCAATGACAACAGAGCCTGATATTGCATGTGAAGCACACGCTTTTTTAAGTTGATTCCAATGATTGTCAGAACTCAATTCAATAATATTGTTTCTGCTTACCCCTGAAGACGTACGCAATCCGGTCATAAGTAATTCATTGAGTTTTGCCGTTTGGTCAAGGCTTTCCAATTCGCAAGGGATTTTGCCGTTACTCAATTCTTGAATGTATTTAGCGTTGCTTTTTACATTCCATTGTCGAGTTGATCCATTAAAAGAATGAGCCGAAGGCCCTATTCCCAAGTAAGATTGACTTTCCCAATAACTTGAATTGTGTTTCGCCTTGTTGCTGGGCTTGGCGTAGTTGCTTACCTCGTAATGATTAAATCCAACTGCAGTTAATGCATCATGGCATTGAAGGAATTCATTGGCCGCATGTTCGGGATTCATGGGAAATTCTTCTCCTTTTTCAATCAAGTTGTTTAGAAGAGTACCTGGCTCAACGGTCAAAGAGTATGCAGAAATATGTGGAACATCCAATCGAAGAAACTCTTCAAGCTCGGTGGCTAGGTCACGGTCGGGGAAGTTCGTTCCGAAAATGAGATCAACGGAAATATTTTCAATTCCGATGGATTGGGCTTCAGAAATGGAGCCAAGTGCCTGTTGCCTGTCATGGCTTCGATTCATCCATTTTAGCAGATCATCATTCAAGCTTTGAATTCCAATGCTTAACCGGTTTACTCCAGAAGAATGAAGTGTTATCAGCTTCTCAGAAGTAAGGTCATCTGGGTTGGCTTCCAAGGTGATTTCAGCCTTCGAGTTGACCGCATGTTTGGCATGAATGCTTTCCAATATCTGGTTTAATTGAGATTCTGATAGGAGGGAAGGCGTGCCCCCACCAAAATAGATAGAGGTCAATTCTGATTGATCCAAATAGCCTTTTTGGATATCGATTTCCATGCAAATTGAATCAACCAAATCTTGAACGCTCGTCAGATTGGTCGTGAAATGAAAGTCGCAGTAAGTGCAAGCCTTTCGACAAAATGGAATGTGAATGTAGATTCCGGCCATTATCCGACCACGTTCATCACAATCTTGAACGTTGTGCCTTTACCAAGAGTCGAATCCTTTACCAGAATTCGACCGCCATGGTATTGCTCAATGATCCTTCGGCACAAGGAAAGACCAAGTCCCCAGCCTCGCTTTTTGCTTGTATAACCTGGCTCAAAAACGGTTTTATATTTTGATCTAGGAATGCCTTTTCCAGTATCATTCACTTCAATGATCAGTTGATCCAAATCCTGAAATGCCAGAATTGAAATAATGCCAGTTCCTTCCATCGCATCCACTGCATTTCTGCAAAGGTTCTCAATTACCCATGCAAATAGCGCCTCATTCAATGGGATTTCAAGGTCATCATCCAAGCGTAAATCAACATTGAATTTGACCTTGCTGCTTGTCCGAGATTTCATGTAGTCGATGCTGGTAGCAAGAGAACGTGGCAAGTTGGTTGGAATCAACTCAGGTTTGGAACCAATCTTGGAAAACCGCTCAGTGATAGTTTCCAATCGCGTAAGATCCTTTTGCATATCAGCCAGCGTTTCCTCCGGCACCTCCTTTAAGCGTAAATACTCAATCCAACCAATAAGTGAAGAGATTGGTGTACCAAGCTGATGTGCAGTTTCCTTTGCCATGCCAACCCAGACTTGATCTTGCTCTGCACGTCTACTAATGCTGAACGCGAAATAGGCCACCAAGATGAAAATGGAGACTATTCCTAAGGAGATAAAGGGGTAATACTTGAGTTGATAATAGAGGTTAGAGTTGTCGTAGAAAATCAGGTTCTTGCTGTCTCCCGTAAGGTCGATTGAAATGGCTTCATTGATGTTTCGAATCCGAGCCAATTGTTCCAATTGATAGACAGAATCTTGTGCGAGCTCCTCATCAAAGTTCCGCATACTGATAACGTTCTGTTCACCGTCAGTCAGTATTAAAGGAATGGTGATGTTGTCCTTTACCACTTCAAATACAAAGCTGATATCGGTGTTGTCGTCCGTTACCGAGGCAAGAAACTTCGTGCCTTTTGCCCACAACTCTACCTTTTTTCGCTCCTCGGAGGCAAGTTCATCCGCAAGCTGGTTCGTGTACACCAGAGATCCAGCCGCGATTGCAATTGCAATTAGAACCAGTAACTGTTTCCAGCGAAGTTTTTTGGAGTAGATGTTCAACGAGGGGGATTTTAATTTTCAGAGGAACGCCTGAACTGGCACTTAATTGTCAAAGATGAAGTTTGATTTGTTCGAAATCAAACTTAATGATTAAGAGTTCAATCAAACTCGATCTCAAAGTCACTTTCTTCTTCGTCCTTTTTCTCGTCCTCATCCTTTAGCCAACCGAAAATGCCGCGCTTCTTTTTCTTCTCCTTGGTTTGTATAGGAGTTTCTTCAGTGTCAAGCACTTCGGCTTCATTTTCTAATCCATCATCAACTAGTTTGAATCCTGGATCGGGCTCTGAACTGGTCTTTTCGGTTTTCTCTTTTCCACCAAACTCCTCAGCAATAATTTGCTTCAGAAGATTTCGCTCTTCCTTTATATCGTTTTTCAGCTTCTTCCGAACTTGCTTGTTGTCGAAGCCAATCTTCAAATCATTAAGCGGCCCTCGGATCCACAAAAACAACCTTGTTTTTCCAGATGGTTCGATGATCTCATGGCCTTCAATTTCCTTGGTTCGCTTCTTTGCTTTACGTCTAAGTAAGTCTGAAAGGAGCAGGTCGGCATGATAATCTACGATATTATCTAGCCCATGGCTTCCGAAGAAATTCAATTCGAGGGCGCTGCTTTTGATCTTCATGTAAGGTATGCTGATCACGCCATTTGACATGCTGATCTCATTCGTTAAGGTGTCAAATTGCACCTCTTTTAATTCCGTTAGCTCAATATATTTTGAGAGTGCATCCAGAGGTTCAAACTCTTTAAGCTTGCCGTTTGTAATTCGCAGATTGGCATTTGCAGAGAGTTTATTTGGCAGTATCTCCAAGTTCTTGTCCAACTGAATATTGGTTAGAACCGTCACATCAGCCTTGCCTTCAAGGTGCTGGCTTTTTAGAAAGTCTTGTCCAAAATCATCCCATTCTCCAAACATTCTAGATATGCTCAGTTGCTTGAATTCGGCATCTATTCCCAAGTTGTGTCCTGTCGATGTAATGGAATAAGCAACATCTCCATCAACATGGCCACCCATTGTTTCCATGGTTAGGTTATGAGCGGTAACGCCCTCATTTCTGATGTTGAGTTTGGTGCTGATTTCTTCAGCAGTAAATTGCTTGTAAATCAGCTGATCAATTGAGACATCGATGTTTCCGGACAGTTTTCGTTCTGTTTTGGAATTCTCTCCAGAAGAGGAAAGCGTGCTCCAATCTGCAACCAAGGATTCAAGATCCAATCGGCTGACAGTTGCGTTACCCGAAAGTTGAATCCCAGAGCTTGCATCAGTCAGAAGTTGCTTTGGATTTTGTACGGTAATATTGGCTTCGAATCCTGTGGTTTCTAACTCACCACTGAACCTTGTAAATACAGCTTTTGTTGTCGTCAGCTCCAGTTTTCCATTAATGTTTCTGAAAGTTGGGACATCTTCTTGAACTGAGAAAGTGGCGTTTTCCAATTCGATGACTCCAGTGAGGGTGGCTTGCTTAACTGCATTCTTTCCAAATTCAAACCGATGACCCAGTGGACTTTTGAATTGAAGATTGAACGCAGTTGAGCCCGAAGCTTCCGAATCAATTCTACCCAGTGTAAGCAATTCTGAAAGTCCAGAACGACCTTGAACAGTGAGGTCAATTCTTGGATTTTCAAGATCAGCTAAAACAAATTTCCCTGTGCTTTTTCCAGTTCCAGTGCTCACCTCAAAATGATCAACCGTATAAGTTGAACTCGCTACTTTCTTTAAGTCATCAGTATTGGCCGTGCCGTCAAGGACAATATCCTTAATCGTGACTCCATTCAAAAGCATAGACCCCTCCGTAAGGTTGAAGATAAGCTGGGTTTTGGGCCCAGATTCTTTGGTGAATTGCCCCTGCATTTTCAACTGTAGGTCAGCCTTACCACTTAGGTTGATTGCCTTCAAATTCTCAGGAATTTGTGGCCAGATTCGGTTCAATAAAGTCTCCAACCTTAATGCGGAAGCGATAACGGAAATGTCCATTTCAGTTCCCCCTTCTTCCTGTCTGGTGAATGAGGCGTCCCAAACCATTTCGTTGCCTGCGAGTACTGCATTTCCCATGTCGATGGTATAAATACCGGCCTCGTTATTCAATTCCATTACACCGGCTAATCCAAAAGGTAGGTTGACCAGTTCAAGGTCGCGGCCAGATTTCAATTGCTCCAAATGGCCTTTAAGATCTGTGACCAACGTTTGTTCCCCTTTTATAAAGGAACCGTCCAACGTGCCACTTTCTACGATTGCTAAGATGGATAAGTCGTTTTTTCGGTTGTTGAAATTCAGATGGATGTTGCTGAGTTCAAGATCCTCCAACCTAAACCCTGCAGATTCGCTTCCCTCTTCAGGATCCTTCCACACTTTGTAGTTCCAATCACCCAATTCATTCTGCTTCAACTTCAAGCCTCCTTCTTCAACGCGAATTCCAGAAATCGTGTAATTGCCTTGCAGCACTTCCCAAACATTCAGTCGAACGAAGCACAGTTCCGCGTGAAGTAATGTATCCAAACGCGTAGCATCCATCAAAACCACATCGTTGAATCTGGCCGAGATGAAAGGCAAATCATCATAAAGCGTGATCTCTGGATCGGTACCAAGAATGAGTTCGCTGGTAAGCAGATCCGTTAAGGCCGCCATTACTTTATCCTCTATAATAGGGGAGTATTTGGACAAGAATAGCTTGCCACCGATGCCAATAGCAACGGCAAGGACAATAACTATGATGAAAGCTCTTTTAAGAAATCGCATGGAGCAGTGCTAACGCAAAGGCTGCTTCCAAAAGTATATGTGCGAATAATCGAATGTTAGTCAAGCAAGGTTAACATATACAAGGTCGAATGTTAGTAATGAGTTTGATACCTAGATTTCCGAATCTTGGGTTGGACAATTTCGAAACTCGAAACTCGAAACTCGAAACTCAGAACGCATTGAACTTCATCACCTTCATGGCTTCTAGTTTGCCGTCTATCCGCAGCACGCAAACCAAGGGTCGGTGCTGTGTCACGCTGGAGTCATAGGCAAAGTGATGGCTGCCTTTACGAAGCTTGCCTTTATGAATCTTTTGTAAGGTATTTCCTTCCATATCGCAAATGGCCAGCTCGGCATCCATTTCTTTTCCAACGTTGATATTCACAGTGGCCTGATTCGTCATGGTTTTTGTCCATACGCTCAGGTCGTATTGTTTATGAAGGGCGGCTTCACGATGAGCTTTTCTCGCCTTTCGAGCCTCGTTCATGTGGTTCCGTTTTTCGTGCTTGAAAACGTACGGCTCTTTTGGTTGAGCCCAACTGGCTAATCCTGTGGAGACCAGTATGAGGGTTAGAAATCGTTTTCGCATCGTCCTATGTTTTGATTCTTATACCCGCATAGTTGGCAGATGGTGACACCGCTTGTCGGGGTTACCCTGTTGTTAACCGATATACGCCCAATGATCCTACCTTTGAAACCCATGTATAAACTCATTCTTCGGCCGCTGTTTTTTCTTCTAAATCCAGAGCAAGCGCATCATTTTGTTACCGGACTATTTAAGATTGTAATTATGATTCCCGGAGCAGTCTGGGTTATCAAACAACTGTATTCCGTGGAGGATAAAAGCCTAGAACGAGAAGTATTTGGGATCACGTTTCCCAACCCGGTTGGACTGGCAGCTGGCTTTGATAAGGATGCTGGGTTTTATAAAGAATTTAGCAAGCTTGGATTTGGGTTTATTGAGATTGGCACGATCACACCAAAACCACAATCGGGTAATCCAAAACCAAGGATGTTCCGATTGCCTGAGGATCAAGGATTGATCAACAGAATGGGATTCAATAATAATGGAGTAGAAATCGCAAAAGGACGATTGATAAATCGGGATCCAAAATTCATCATCGGAGGAAATATTGGGAAGAATAAGATCACACTGAACGAGAATGCCCTCGATGATTATCTCATCTGTTTCAGGGAATTGTTTGATTTGGTAGATTATTTCGTGGTTAATGTGAGTTCGCCTAACACACCTGGCTTGAGAGAGTTGCAGGATAAGGGGCCGTTGCTTGAAATTCTATCTACGCTTAAGGTTGAGAATGACAAAAAACCGAATCCGAAACCAATCCTATTGAAGATAGCCCCAGATCTAACCAACGAACAGTTGGATGATATTGTAGATATCGTTGCTGAGAGTGGAATAGACGGAGTCATCGCAACCAACACAACAATTTCAAGAGCTGATTTGAAGACCGATGCATCAAGAATTAAAGAGATTGGGAATGGCGGATTGAGCGGAAAGCCGGTTAAAGATCGAAGTACAGAGGTGATTCGATATTTGAACAATAAGAGTGGAGGTTCGTTTCCGATAATTGGTGTCGGTGGCATTCATTCTGCGGATGATGCCATCGAAAAACTTGATGCAGGGGCCGTGCTGATCCAGATTTACACTGGATTTATCTACGAAGGCCCAGCCTTGATTAAAGAAATCAATCAGAGATTATTGAATAGATGAGCAAGGAATTACAATTGATTGAATGTCCTCGCGATGCAATGCAAGGAATTCACGAATTCATCTCTACTGATGCAAAAGTTGAGTACATCAACTCGCTTTTGAAGTGTGGCTTTCACACCTTGGATTGTGGCAGTTTTGTATCGCCAAAGGCCATTCCTCAAATGAGAGATACGGCCGAAGTCCTTGACCGACTTGATGATGCTGGCTCAACGAAGCTCTCGGTAATTGTTGCCAATAAAAGAGGAGCTGATGACGCTGTAGGCCATTCGCGGGTGGATATTCTTGGGTTTCCGTTTTCGGTTTCAGATCAATTTCAAAAGCGCAATACCAATGCGAGTAGAGTGGAGGCTTTGGATCGGGTAAAGGAAATGCAGGATCTATGCCTGAAGCATGAGAAGCAACTTCTGGTATACTTAAGCATGGCATTTGGAAATCCGTATGAGGAACTTTGGGATGCAGAAATCGTTGCCGAATGGACGGGAAAGATGGCCGAAATAGGAATCGAATTATTTATGCCATCTGATACAATTGGATCTTCAAATTCAGACTCTATCACGGCTGTTTACAGTCTTCTTACCAAGGAATTTCCAACCCTCCAGATTGGTGCGCACCTTCACACTACGCCCGATACTTGGACAGAGAAAATGGATGCTGCTTGGGAAAATGGATGCCGAAGATTTGATTCAGCAATCAAAGGATTTGGTGGTTGTCCGATGGCAAAAGACGACCTGACCGGTAACATGGCTACCGAAAACGTGCTTGCTTTTCTTGAAGGTAAAAAAGCAGAAACAGGAATAGCTTCCGAGGCTTGGATGACTTCCATGAAATTGGCAGAGAAGACTTTTCTGCTTTAGGCTCCAAGGAAGCTTCCACCGCAAACCCTTAATACCTCACCTTTAATTCCTCTACTGCCAGGATGCGTCAAAAAAGCCATCGCCTCGGCAATGTCTTCAGGCGTTCCTGCTTGTAAAAGACAGGTCAACCGTTCAGCCATGAACCGAGTCACAAAAGGCATGGTTTTTACCATTGCGGTCTCGATGTACCCAGGTGCGATCGCATTTACCGTGATTCCTTTTCCACTCAACTTTTCTGAATAGTGGGCACCCATTTCAATCAAGGCTGCTTTCGTTGCCGTGTAATTGGTCTGTCCAAAATTTCCAGCAATACCTGAGATAGAAGAAGTATTGATTATGGTTCCATTATTTGAAATCAGGTTTGCTTCAAGAAGCTGATCTGTCAGGTTTAAAACAGCCATTAGGTTGATGTTGAGAACCTGATCCCATTGGGCCTCGCTCATTTTCCCGAGCGTTCTATCTCTTGTTATTCCAGCATTGTTAATCAAGACATCTACATGTCCATATTCTGTTCGAACATGATCTATCAAATTTGAAAGATCTTTCTCGTTTGTCAAGTCAGCGGCAAACGGTTTGATGTTTTCGGAAGTAGGATTCCCAGCATTATCCAGCATGGCTTGAACATCAACCAAAATGATTTTCGAGCCTTCGGATTCGAGTCTTTTAACCGTTGCGGAACCAATTCCTCCAGCTCCACCCGTCACCAAGCAAACTTTGTCTCGAAGCGATCCCTGAACTGTACTACCCGAAACAGGAATAACTTGGCCGGTAATGAATGCCGATCTTCCAGTAGTAAAGAATGAATTGACGAATGCGAACTCTCCTAAATCAGTGGATTTCGGAATTCGAATCAAGTTCACGGTTTGAGCTCGATGACCAATTTCTTTCGCCAACGATTTCGTTATTCCTACCAACGCTCGTTGGAAAATGGATTGATTTCCAGTGCAATCTTCACTTCTTAAACCAACCAACAAGAGTTGTTGATTGCGGCTAAGTGTTTTGACAACGTTCTGAATTTGAACCATTCCATCCTTTAACGATTGATTATTGGAGACCAATCGTAAGTCAATTATCTGATCAGAATTGTAAGCTGCCTGTGCTTCAAAGGAAGCATTAACCCTTTTTAAGGTCGTTGGAGTTGGTTGGCCAAGAATGGAGAGAATTCTGTCTTTCATTAGATGGAGTTGGAATGCAAGGTTCGCCACAAATCCTTGTTAATCCAAAAGGTGAGACGCTTCGTTCCTCAGCGAAGCAATAGTAAGTCGGGGTGTAATAATTTTTGTTTCGCTGAGGAACGAAGCGTCTCGGTTACTTTTTGAATTATTCTCACCCTTTATCATCCCCACGATCAACGTTAATTTTCTTAACCAATGGCAAAGCCCTAACTTTGGAAAATGCCAACAGCCATCAAGGAATCGAGCAGATCTATGCTATCGAAAAAGACTTTGGAAAACGCCTACAGGATTATGTGCACCGCAATGCGCATGACCACTGTGTACGAGGAGAATAAGCAGGTTACGAGCAAGTATGTTCATGCCACGTCTAGAGGACATGAGGCCATTCAGATTGCACTCGGTTTACAGCTGAAGAACTATGATTTTGTAGCTCCGTATTATCGAGACGACAGCATTCTACTTTCAATTGGAATGCAGCCGCATGAGTTGATGCTTCAATTGTTGGGTAAAAAAGACGATCCGTTTTCCGGAGGAAGAACCTATTACAGTCATCCGAGCTTGAATCGGGATGACATGCCCAAGATTCCGCATCAAAGTTCAGCAACAGGAATGCAGGCGATTCCAACTACGGGAGTGGCGATGGGAATTCAATACAAGCAACTAGTTGGTCTTGCAACGAAAGACGAAAAAGCCATCGCAGTTTGTAGCATTGGAGATGCCGCAATTACCGAAGGCGAGGTGTCTGAGGCACTGCAAATGGCTGTGCTTAAAAAGCTGCCAATCATGTATCTCGTTCAGGATAACGAGTGGGATATTTCGGCAAAGGCAGAAGAAATCCGAGCAATGGATGCTAGCGAATATGCCAAGGGATTTAAAGGATTGGAGGTAATCAAACTGAATGGCAGCAATTATTCTGAATGCCATGCTGGAATTGAAAAAGCGATTAGGATCATTCGTGAAGAAGATCGGCCGGTTCTAGTTCATGCAAAAGTTCCATTGCTAAACCATCACACTTCTGGAGTCCGGATGGACTTTTACCGTTCCGAAGAAGATTTAAAAGAGCATAGTTCACGTGATCCTTATCCTGTTTTATGTGAGGAGATGTTGGAAGCTGGATTTTCTCAGAATGACATGGATTCTGTAAAAAAGGAGGCTGAGGATTATGTCGATGCTGAATATGAAAAGGCGTTAACATTTGAGGATCCAACTCCTGAAGATTTGTTTACGCATGATTTTGCTCCAACCCCAATTGTTTCGGAAGAGGGTGAAAGAGAGCCAAAAGGCAAAGAACCAACTGTGATGGTTGATAGCGCCCTTTTCGCCATCCGAGAATTGATGGAGAAACATCCTGAATGCCTGCTTTATGGCCAAGATGTAGGGCGAAGATTGGGAGGCGTTTTCCGAGAAGCTGCAACGCTAGCAGAAACATTTGGAGATCATCGTGTATTCAACACGCCAATTCAGGAAGCATTTATAATCGGAAGTACGGTTGGTATGTCTGCGGTTGGTTTAAAGCCAATTGTTGAAGTACAATTTGCAGATTATATCTGGCCAGCATTGAATCAATTGTTCACTGAGGTAAGTCGTTCATGCTACTTGTCAAATGGCAAGTGGCCTGTGAGTAGCATCCTTCGAGTACCGATAGGAGCGTACGGAAGCGGTGGCCCATTTCACTCGTCAAGTGTGGAAAGTGTGCTCTGCAACATTAAAGGAATAAAGGTGGCCTATCCAAGTACTGGCGCGGATTTGAAAGGCTTGATGAAGTCGGCTTATTACGACCCGAACCCGGTTGTAATGCTCGAGCACAAAGGATTGTATTGGAGCAAGATTAAAGGGACTGAACTCGCTAAAACCATAGAACCAGATGAGGATTACGTTATCCCTTTTGGCAAAGGAAGAGTTGCGTTGGAAGCTGATTCAGATAAAATCGGAAATGGCAATTCTGTTTGCGTGATTACATATGGCAGAGGTGTTTATTGGAGTATGAATGCAGCCAAAAGCTTTGACGGAAATGTAGAAGTAATAGACTTAAGAACACTTCAGCCTTTAGACATGGATCTAATTACTGAAACGGCTTCTAAGCATGGCAAATGTGTAGTAGTAACGGAAGAGCCCGTTTCTAACTCGTTTGCCCAAAGTGTCGCTGCACGAATCTCAGACATTTGCTTTGAACAATTGGATGCTCCGGTCAGGGTTGTCGGATCGGAGGACATGCCGGCCATTCCACTCAACTCAACATTGGAGGCAGCAATGATTCCAAGCAAGGAACGTGTTGCTGCGGCAATCAAACTTCTTTTAGAATACTAAGTCGCTTTGAGTTTTATCTGCCTAAACGGAAGAACGCATAAGGAGGATGAAAACTGTCTTGACGTCTCGAACAGAGCGTTTAGATATGGAGATTCATTTTTTGAAAGTATCCGATTGGTCGGAGGTGTGCCGATATTTCTGAAGCAACATAATCAACGCATTGAACGAACCTTCAAGTTTCTCGGATTCAAAAAGCCAGCGGAATTTTCAATCCAAAAGTTGGGTGGAATGATTCGAGACTTGGCAATCAAAAACCACATAACAGAAGGAGGAAAAGCGCGATTAATAATCTGGCGAAAAGCAGGAGGCTTGTATGGTCCAACCTCAAACGAGGTGGAATTCTTGGTGGAATGTCACGCATTAGATCACAACGAATTCGTCCTGAATCAGAAAGGGTTGACCATTGGAGTGTTCAACGAACTGCGAATTAATCCAGCCCCGCTCAGTCATCATAAAACAACCAATTGCTTGCCATATGTTTTGGCTTCAAGATGGGCCAAAGCAAATCGGTTTGACGATGTCTTAATGCTAGATTCCGAAGGCTACTTGGCCGAAGGGTCAAGTGCAAACCTCTTCGTCTACACCAATGGAAAATTGGTTACTCCAGATTTAGAAAATGGAGGTTTAAAAGGAACAATGAGAAATACAATCATTGAACTAGTCAGACAATCTAACCTAGAATTAGTCGAAGCAAAACTCCGGCTAGAAGACCTTGAATCCGCAGAAGAGATATTCCTTACAAATGCAAGTTCAGGAATTCGTTGGGTAGGTGCCTATGGTAAAAAACGATACTATAAAAGGGTATCGGAACAAATGCTTCAGGTACTAAACGAACAAGCCTTGATTAGTTCAGGTTTGGGTCTTCAGGAAAGTTGACCATCTTACGATAAGGGTCTCCCATTTTGTAAAGAATATTGCTCCACAACTCGCCTGCGTCCTTTTTGAAAACCATCGAAACATTGGCTTTCTCGATAATCCAGCTATTCAATTTCAACTCCTTATCGAGTTGGCCAGGCGACCATCCAGCATACCCAACAAACATTCTAATGTCCTTGGCGTTCAGGCTTCCATCCTGCATCATGCCCATTACCTGATCAAAATCACCACCCCAGTACAAGCCTTTCGCAATACTTTTCGATCCTGGAATTTGATCACCCAATCGATGCAAAAAGTGCAGCGTCTCTTTGGAAACCGGACCACCTAAACTTAAGGTCGTATCGAATTCAGGCGCATCAGGCAAAGCCTGATTGAAAGTCATCTTTATAGGCTTGTTAATGATCAACCCGAAAGACCCATCCTCGTTATGTTCTGTAACAAGAACAACCGAGCGCTTGAAATACGGCTCGGCCATAAAAGGCTCGGCCAACAAGACCTTACCCGGTCCCATATCCAGTTTTTGTTTCGGAAATTGGAGTAAATCAGTACCCTTCACGCTGCAGTAATTGTTGCTGTAAATATGAAAAGGTCTTACCCGATTTACAAACGGGCAAGACCTTTAATTCAAAGTATTTTTTAGAGAATCAGTCCTCCTTTTTAGCAGCAGCTTTTTTCGCTGGTGCCTTTTTAGCGGCTGGCTTCTTTGCAGCTACAGCCTTTTCAGCAACTGCTTTTTTAGCAGGTGCCTTCTTTACTGGTGCCTTCTTAGCGGCCGGCTTCTTTGCAGCTACAGCCTTTTCAGCAACTGCTTTTTTAGCAGGTGCCTTCTTTACTGGCGCCTTCTTAGCAGCAGGCTTCTTCCTAGTTTCAGCAGCAACCTTCAAGGCTTCAATCTGCTCAATACTTAGGTTCTTCTTTTTCTTTTGTCTGGAATTGCCGTAAGACCCTTTATTAATCTTACCCTTTTTACTCTTAATGTCTCCTTTACCCATTGTAATTGATGTTCTCGTAAAATGTGGCGCAAACTTAGGAAAACCCCTTGAATACCCGTTGTTAACTCAGTGATCAATCTATGAACAAATTTTCTAGATATTTATTTGGGCGTTTCCTATGCCCAGCGCCTTATCCCACGCTTAGCAAAGGCCGCGCTATCGCTCATACTCCTCGTTTCATTCCGCTTTGCTTCATTGCACTGCGGGGTAGCCGCTACTATCGCTAACGCGGCCCGAGCAGAAATCGTAGCCAAACTCAATCACAAACGAGCCCGCATAACCAGTTTACCTTGATTTTCAATCGTTGAAAAGTGTCATCTCAACATGATTTTGAGCGTATTGTAAAATGTAAATTCGCACAAAATAAAATCAAACCAAATGAGATCACTATACCTATTAATGTTTATTACGCTTGCCACTGCTGGACCAACAGCTGTTTTTGGACAAAACGTTAATTATTTGAATGGAAATGTTGCAACTCAAATAAATGAAGCAACCCCAATTGCAAAAGTTCTATCCACAAGTGGAAATTCTTCCAACGCAAACGGCAATTCACAAGCAACGCTTGGAGAAAAATGCCAGCAAAGCGATAAGGATGAAAGATTGAAAACAATCTTACCTGGATATGAAGCGGCACGTGAACGAGCAAAGCAAACAAGACGAACAATTGAAGCTGAATGGGCTTCTGGCCAACGTTCGGCTCCACCGGTTTACACTATCCCTGTTGTGTTTCACGTTATACACAAAGGAGAAAACGTTGGTTCTGGAACCAATATTTCCGATGCTCAGCTTATGAGTTCGATTGACGCACTGAATAGAGACTTTAGAAGAACTAATGCTGATGGTGGTATTGCCCAAGGCGCAGGACCGGATACCGAAATCCAATTTTGTTTGGCATCAGTTAATCCTAGCGGAAATGCCACAAGTGGAATTAACAGAGTCAACGGATCTGGGGTTAGTCAGTACTCCTCACAAGGAATAACCAATTCAAACGAATTGGATGTTAAAGACCTTAGCCGATGGGACAACCAGTACTATTTGAATATCTGGGTTGTATCAGAAATTGACAACAACAATGCTGATGTTTCCAACCCTGCCGATTTCTTTGGTGGAACGTTGGGTTATGCTTACTTACCAACCAATCCTGTTACATTCAATTCTGATAGAGATGGTATAGTTGCAATTAACCTTTGTGTTGGTAATGATCCAAATCAAACTAATGGTTACAGATTATGGCCATGGGGCGGTTTAACGAACCGAACTGTCACCCATGAAGTTGGGCATTACCTTGATCTAAACCACACGTTCGAAGGCCAAAGTTGCAGCGAAGGCAACTGCGCTACACAAGGTGATGAAGTTTGTGATACACCTCCAACCCAGCAAGGTTCAACTTGTAATAGTGCAATTTGCGCAGGAGCAATCATCGAAAACTACATGGATTACACAGGCGAAGAGTGCCAGGACATGTATACGCCTAATCAATCAACAAGAATGAGAGCATCGTTAACTGGACCTAGAAGTGCTTTGGTTAACACCAGCAACTGTGCAGCAAGCGGTGTAGATTGGGATGCTTCAATCTCGAATATCATCACACCAAACGGAGCATTGTGTACTTCAACATTCACACCTCAAGTTACACTTACCAACAATGGAGGGAACACACTTTCTAGCGTTACTATTCAATATTACGTAGATGGAAATGCAGCTTCATCGTTCAGTTGGAGTGGTAGCCTTTCGTCTGGTTCAAGTGCAACAGTGAACCTTCCATCTGTTACAACAACGAATGGTGCGCACACATTTACGGCCACTACGCTTTCAGGTACTTTGAATGGAAGTAATAATGACCAAGAAACATCTAACGATGGAATGACTTCTAATTTTTCCGTTTCAGGCGGAGGCAGTGGAGTGACCTTGACATTGGATCTCGATTGCTATGGAGAAGAGATTACTTGGAATATCATGGATGACAATAGTAATGTTGTTGCGAGCGGTGGTCCTTACATAAACGAAACCAACGGAGAGCAAATTGTATCAAGCCTTTGTCTTGCTGAAGGTTGCTACGATTTTAACATTAACGATACATATGGCGATGGTATGTACGGTTCGCAATGGACATGTACAATTGATGGTGATTACAGCATTGATGGGCCTTCTGGAAACCTCGTTTCAATGACCGCAACTAACGCTGACTTTGGTTACGGCACCACGCATAACTTCTGCATAGGAACACCTCCGCCAGTAAGTGATTGCGATTCCTTGGTTTATTTTGATGGAGGAGGTTTCATCATTAATGATGGAGACTCGGCCGCATTTAGCGCGCAGGCAATAGACAATGACGGTGAGGCAGTTGCTACTACACTAGCTAATGCAGGTTATACATCAAATTGGACTTCATATTTAGAGATACCAACTCCAGGTGATACGAATGTGTTCTCTCGCATTACTTCATGGCATGCAGATGCATTGGCTCCTGCTGACAACTGGTTAACTTTTGGACCTATAACAATTCCTTCAGGTGGGGCCGACCTTTCTTGGAACCACAGAATGCCGGATAATGATTACCGTGATGGTTATGAAGTTTTACTCGGAACATCGGGAACGGAGATTGCTGATTTTGGTGGTGCAACAACTTTATTCTCCGTAACTGATAATGATCCATCAACGGATGGAAATACAACATGGACAGCGAACAGCGTGGATTTACCTGCTGGAACTTATGCTGGTCAATCTGTTTACCTAGCTGTTCACCATGCAGCTTTAGATATGTATTTCTTGGATCTTGATGAGATTTACATGGAAGGATGTACTTCAGTTCCGGTAACAATTACAGAAGCAACTGAAATTCAAATGGCGGTATTCCCTAATCCAAGTACTGGCGTTTTCATGGTTAGCTACGCAACGGATAATGGAAGATTGACTGATATGAAGGTGTTGGATGCATTAGGAAGAACAGTAATCGTTCAAACGCTAAATAAGGACAATGGTCAGACAAGCCTTGACCTTTCTGATTTCGAAAACGGTGTTTATACACTTGTTCTTCAAGGAAACAGTGAACTAAAGACGACAAGGATTGTGCTTCAGAAGTAATTCTGAACTTCAACTAATGAAAACGCCCATCGAATATCGATGGGCGTTTTTTATTTCTAAAAGAGGGAGAAGTCAAACCCCAAATTGCTTTAGGTGATGATCTAGATGTTTGTAAAAACAATTGCTGAACTCTGTAGTTGTCATCTTCCCAAAAGACTGGTAATCAAGTCCATCGAAATGAGCCGTACCCAGTTCTTGGGATTTATTGATGTAACCGGTTAATCGACCCTTCTCAACATCAAAGTCATGCGTTCCGTCTTTAATGAAAACTGGCGCGGTCCTGCTGTTATTGGAATAAGGCTTGTCACTTACCACGCTTGGTTTAATCAGAAGTGTAAGTAAGAAACGCTTAACGGCATTAGGTTTCTTGTGAATATCCTCAAAAACGAATTCGTAGCTAACGCAACAGTGAGCAAGCATTTGACCAACATTCATTGTGCCCCAATTGGGTGCGGTATCGGCAGTCAAATTATTGATTCGAGCAATCAGCTCACCAGAAACGGCCTTATCAAATATATTTTTCATGGAGGAGGATTTGGAGCCTCCAAGTAATTGAAAAATACCCGATGTCAGATCACGACTTCTTTCTGATCAGATTGACGTTCCATCCTAAACCTGCGGATATTCTGAACTCATCCAGTTTGAAGGTTTGATTCCATTCTGATGAATGGTGGCCATGAACGTACCTCGTTTCCACAAAGAAGTTGAAGTACTTCCAGACATAGAAGGTGAGCCCAGCCGAAGCAGAAATAAGTGGAGTGGCCTTCATTACAGATACAGATTCACTGTTCTTCGCTTGGACAAAGCCAACTCCGGGTTCCAGGCCGATGTACGAATCGATCTTCTTTTTTCTCCACGGAAAGTGGTATCTCAATCCCCAAAGAACAGAGCTGTTGTGCTTGAGGTCACCTTTGTCCTTCTGACTGTCGATAAACCAAAAGCCATGTCCGGTAAAGGAAACTTTGTTCTTTAGAAAGTACTCGAAGCCGCCATGCAAGTAGACATTAGCGTTACCTCCACTGAACAAGAATCCAGGTGAAATGCTTAGTTGCGACCGGAAGAGTCCTTTGCGCAATACATCGAATTTCGGTTGCTGCGCAAAGACTCCCAGCGTGTTAAATAAGAAGAGTGTGATGATGATCGCTCTGGCTACCATAGGTCTGCTATTTTATAGTTAACGCCCAAGGTGAAAAGAAGGTGCCCCTCCAGGCTTACCCCCGAATGCTCGTGGAGGAGCAAGATTCCTTCTTCCACATGGGCTTCAGTGTGTCCACCGAGGTGGATCATGTATTGTGCAATAAATGTTAGGTCGAGATGTTCCGTAAGGTTGAAGTGGTTTCCAACGCCAGCTTGAACTGCGGCACTCCATTTCTCCGTGAAGTTTGATTGGTTGGCATTCACCTTGATGTTCGTATAGTCGAAACAATGCCCAGCTAAAATGTAAGGCTTGAAAAATCGCTTATAACCGGGGTCTTTCAGAACATAGTACATTACGGACCAGCCTACATGTAGGTCTTGCTTATTACCAAGGCCACCTATATCTGTTCTGATATAGTCGAGGAACCACTCAGTATTTATACGGTCATGGACCTGGAGCCGGAACTGACCCCCCACGCCAGTTCCTACATCACTCCAGTTTCCATTATTGAACGTGCTTATGGTTGAGCGCGCCCCAAGGGAGATAAGTCCGCCATGGTTCTTTTTGATTTTCAGTCCTTTATCTACCTCTTGTGCAAAGAGGGCAAAGGGTGCAAATAGTATGATTAGAATTCCACTTCTTAAAACCATGATGGACTTTTTAATTCGACCGTTCCGATCCAACAATGGAGGGCCGAGGTTCGTAATCAATAACCAAGGGTTGCCTGCTAGATTGCATTTTTTAACAGTTTTCCAATCTTTTGAGACATAAGTTAAAATGCACTGGTTGCAATTAAACAAAGAACATTATAGCAGTTCATTGGGATTGCCGATTGGGATGGATCCTATTTTGATTACTTCAAAAAATGTTCATCCATATTGAGGTTTTAGGATCAATTCAACCTATTGGATTGCGAAGGATTTTGGATTGATCAGCGATTGATCCAATCTAGACGAAGAATTCCAAAGAATGCTTCGTCAACATATTCGCCTTTTTCAAAAGCGCTTTGGCGCATAGTTCCCTCGAACAAGATTCCATTTCTGGTCAATACTTTTGACTGGCAACGTTTCCAGGATAAGTGATGGCCCAAATACGATGAAACGCTCGGTCATTAAAACCATGTTCTAAAATGATGGAGACGGCTTCAGAAATAATGCCCTTTCCCCAGTGATCAGGATGAATCTCGTACCCGATTCCGCTCGAATTATTTTGTTTGCTGATGTCAACAAAACCAATTGTTCCGATTAATTCATCAGAATTTTGCAGACAGATAGCCCATCGAATTCCACCACCTGCATCTCTAGTTTGATCCAATTATGAATAAGGGTTGTGGCCTGTGACTCCTCTGTGAAAAGGTCCAAATCGTAATATTTCACCATATCAGGATGCGAGAAATTGCGATAAATGGCTTTGCTGTCAGAATCTTCAAGTGCTCGAAGAATTAATCGGGATGTCGTTAATGTCGGTTGTTCCATGGTTAAGGCAAATGTCAGGAATAGGTCAAACATTCGACCACTAGAATTCCTTTAACTAAATCAATTCGACACAATGATAACTACGTTTGCAATCAAGCCGATGACCAAGAATTTCCACTTTTTCAAAATCGTTTCGACCCGAGCGCTGATCGTTTTAAGTCTTTCAATTCTGATAATTGGTTGTGGCGCTCCAACAAATAACGCAACGGCACCTCCCATTGTTGGAGAGTTGGTTGATGGAACCCCATTTGCACTTGCCGATTTGAAAGGAGAGTACGTCCTTCTACATTTTTGGGGATCATGGTGTGGCCCATGTTTAAGGGAAAACCCGCGTTTGGTTGAGTTGCACAAGGAGTATGGTGATCGAGTTACTTTCGTTTCGGTGGCACTAGAGAAGGATGACAGAATGTGGAAGAAGGTTGTGGAGAAACACGGGATTTCTTGGAAGCATCAAATCGTAGATAAGGCTCCGATGGTTATGGCGTCTAAAAATGCGCGAGCTTACGGAGTATCAGATATTCCAGCCACGTTTCTAATTGATCGAGAAGGCAATCTAGTTTCTCAGTTTCATTTGCCACAAATTTCGGAAGTATTGAATGCTATGCTCGATGAGGCCAACTGATTCAGCGTTTATAGCCTTTTTTCTTTTGAGCGTATCGCTCATTTTAATAAGCTGTGGAAGTAATCAAGGTGAACCGAGTACGAGTGACCGAAAACTTTCCGAGGTACTAGAACCTTCAGTGCAAATTGAATTGAAGTATGACTCAATCGTTGAGACAGCCGACTTCAGTTATTATCTACCAAGCGTCTTAATAGGTGATGAAAGGTTTACCACGGTTATCTTTTTCGATCCTCAAGGGGAGGGAGGACAACCGCTGTCTAAATATATGGAGTTGGCTGATAATCTAGGGTTAGC
>JBLFWJ010000025.1:0-27360 GCA_047611425.1 Bacteroidia bacterium
TTGACCACTTGCTGTATTGATAATCTCTACTAGAGGCATCAGTGGTACTTAGCTAAGTGCTGAATAATGGGTGCGGCACAGTCTTCAAAAGCTTCTTGCATGAGCCAGTGTCCAGCTTCAAGCTCGATAAATTGATAAGGCCCTTTCATGTACTTAGTAGTGCCTTCGGCAGCCACACGCGTAACGGCTAAGTCCTTATTTCCCCAAATGAAAAGTGTTGGAGTGGTCACTTCACCATAAGCATCGGCATTCTTGCCTTTCTTAAGTGTTTTGTAGTTCGCGCGATAGTAGGCCAATGTTGCTTTTAAAGCGGGTTTGTTGCCGATAACGGTCAGATATTCTTCAAGCTCTTTTTCCGAGCTTTTCTTCCAGGTTTTACGAAGCAGTTCTCGGTCTTTGCGCAGCATAGCCCATTCTGGAATTCCACGCCATTGGAAAAATGCCATGTATCTGCTTTTCTTCTTTTGCACCTTATCAAAACGCAGTGCATCACTGAATGCTCTAACGTGCGGAATGGAGATTGCCGTCCAGCTTTTGATTTTGTCGGGGTGGGCATTTTCAACCGCCCAACCGATGGCGGAACCCCAATCGTGCCCAATCAGATGAAAGTCCTTCATTCCAAAGGAATCAGCCAAAGCCACGACATCTTCAACTAAGTTGGGGATCTCGTAATCATTGACTTTGGTTGGCCTAGCGTCTGGACTGAAACCACGTTGATCTGGCGCAATGCAGTAGTAGCCCTCTCTTGCCAATCGTTCCAATAAATCTATCCACATGTGAGACGTTTCGGGCCAACCGTGAAGAAGAATCACTGGCTCGCCTTTGGGGTCCCCAGCAACCCGACAACGGAATGTCATTCCATTGGCTTGTTGGTTCACAATACTGATTTGTGCCATTCCTTGGGTTGAGAAAATTGAAACGAGAAAAAGGAAAAGTAAACATCTCATTCCGTAAAGATCAGCATCGTGATCAATTACAGCTTAGAAGCGGACAACTTTTGCAGTGCCGTTTCTTTTTGAATTTCTCGCAGCAGCTTTTCTTCTTCTTCTTCTTCTTCTTCTTTTTCTTCAGATTAACTGGGGTAATTGTACCCACAATTGAAGAATAGGAAGGAGCCTGAATATTGGTAATTGTTGGCTGCAGTTTCACGGTATAAACGTAAACCCAAAGTAACCATTGGGCAATACCCTGATTGCGGGATTCTACCATCTTTGTCTTATGGAATCGGTAACGGAGAATGGCGAGGTTTTCTTGCAAACGGAGCGAGTTGTTTTGAAGGAAATGACCATGGATCAAGTCGATCATTTGGTTGAGTTAGACAGCGACCCAGAGGTGATGCATTTTATCACGGATGGTGAGCCCAGACCACGAGAGCATCATCTTGCTGCGATTCCAAAACTGCTGAAGTATGCGGAGGAAAACCCTGGGTTGGGACTTTGGACAGCCTACCAAAAAGACACTAAGGAATTTATGGGTTGGTACATTCTGAAGCACCTTTTGGAAACGGGTGAAGTGGAAATTGGATTCCGTCTGAGGAAAAAATTCTGGGGTCACGGTTACTCAACGGAGGTAAGCAAGGCGATAGTAAATCACGGATTTGTAGCAGTCGGGTTAAATCGGATAATTGCGATTACACGACCAGATAATTTGGCGTCTCAAGCCGTGATTAAAAAAATTGGGTTGAGAGAAGAAGGCACAGGAATTTTTTACGGAATTCATTGCCTTTATTTTGGGTTGAATCGATCCGATTAAACCATCTTCTCAGCCGGAATCTTCAAAGTACGCACCTTGAAAAAGGCAATCAATTCGTCCTCTTTTCCCACGTACGTGTCGTCTAAATGAACGTACCGTTTTGCAAGTGACTTGTAGCTTTTCGTCATAAGGAAAAACCAGACAACGAAGAAGTCAATCCCCTGAAAAACGATGGCTTTTTCCTTAGCGTAGGTTGCTTTGTTTGCCTCAAACTCAACTGGCATATCCGTGTAGTGTAATGCTGGTTTGATGTGATGGATAATGTGGTAGCCATCATTAAAACACGCCTTGTTGTAACCAGAGTTAATGCATGTAAGGCTATTACGGTAACAGTTTCCTGGAGATTCAGCATCGATAAAAGCATGCTGACCCCAGTTCCCTGCCATCATCATAAATCGAGTAAAACAGAGTGGAATAATGAATACAATCAAAGTTGCATGCCAGTTGAAAAGGCTAAGAAGGATGACCATGAGAAACCAACTGAGCTCCCCAAGAACCACTCGCTTTCTCAACTTCAACCTTTTCTTTTTGCTGAAATATGCGGTGATATCTGGAATGCCTTTGATGAAGAAGATTAGGAAATAGGTCATGAAATCCTTGAAGCTATCTCGCTGATAAGGCATGGTTGTACTCAGGTCATCCTTCAAGTTATTCTCCGGATGATGCATTCCTAAATGGTGGCCGAAATAGGTTTCTGGAGATTCGCCAAAAAAAGGCCCCAAGAACCATGGAATAATCTTGTTCAATCCTTCATGCTCCTTTTTAAAAAGCGCTCTATGGCTTGTGCAATGGAGCATTAAAATGTAACGGCCCATAAAAAGTGCCCAATTAATAGCCAAGTAAATACCAGCGAACCACCACCTGAACATTCCTGGAATGAACATAATGACAGCCATTGGAACGATTATCAAGAACATTTTAATCATCAAGTGGACGAACGGCAGATCGCGTTCCTCACGAATGAAATTCATGATGGTTCGATCGAGGAAATTCAGTCTTTCCTTCTTAGTATAAACAGGGTCGGTAATTATCAGTTCTGACATGGAGCGCAAAAATAGTTTTATCCCCTAAATCAGAACCTGATACATGTCTGTATTCCTATGACGGACGAACCCACAATGCCTACATTCGTGCCCCCTTTTTAAAGGGACACTTCGACCAAGGCAATCGCATAAAATGTGGCAAAAAATCGGTAGCAAGATTCTCCGATTCC
The DNA here is from genome assembly GCA_047611425.1 of Bacteroidia bacterium. Taxonomy (GTDB): domain Bacteria; phylum Bacteroidota; class Bacteroidia; order UBA10329; family UBA10329; genus JBLFWJ01. The sequence continues at coordinate 2,966 of JBLFWJ010000025.1, forward strand.
GGGTGACGATTTTAATCATCATCGGGTTGATTACCGTCTTTATGGGGTATCGTGCGAGCAAGGTGGAAATCAGGTATGATTTCGCCATGCTATTGCCACCAACGGATTCAACAAGCATTGCGTTTAATGAGTTTAAAGAACGATTTGGCCACGATGGTAAAGTGCTCGTCATTGGAATTCAAGATGATGAGTTGTTTCAGTTGGAACGATTTCAACTGTGGTATGATCTAGGCGAAGAACTTCTAAAGCACCCAGGAACAACGGAACTTGTTTCAACGGCTAGATGTGCTGACTTAATCAAGAATGATTCGTTGCAGCGGTTTGAGATTAAACCGCTAGTTCCTGAAAGGCCGACTACACAGGCACAGGTTGACAGCATTCATGCACGGTTACTCGAACTTCCTTTCTACCACGATTATCTAATTACAGAGGATCATTCAACGATAATGGCCGTTACCATTTCGGAAGATGTGGTGGATAGCAAAGAGCGAAACGCAGTTGTTGCAGAATTACTGGAGATTGGAAACAAGTACGAAGACAAGCTGAATAAGCCGTTGCATTTTTCTGGTTTGCCGTTTATCCGAAGTACGATTAGTGCAATGGTTTCTAAGGAACTGGGCATGTTTTTAGGGCTTGCAGGGCTGATTTCATTTCTGATTATGCTCATCTTCTTCAGAAGCTTCAAGGTGGTCTTCTTCTCCATTATTGTAGTTGCGATTGGTGTGATTTGGGCTTTTGGAATCATCGGATTACTCGGATACAAACTGTCCATTTTGACCGGGCTGATGCCACCGGTTCTAATTGTGATTGGTATTGCTAATTGCATTTTCCTGCTGAACAAATACCACAGCGAATACAAACGACATAAGAAGAAAGCACTGGCTCTTACCAGAATGGTTAAGAATGTTGGTCAGGCTATTCTGTTTACTAATGCAACAACGGCATCTGGCTTCGCCACGTTTGCGTTGCTAGACAGTGAGTTGATGCATGAGTTTGGAATGGTGGCTTCGCTTTGCATAATGGCCATGTTTGCCATGTGTCTGTTATTAATCCCAATTATTTTCAGTTACGTTGGTGCTCCTCGAGAACGCCACGTAAAGCACTTGGATAGCAAGTTTTCCGAGGTGTTTATCAGTCGTGTTATTCAGTTGGTGCTTTCTCACCGAACCAAGGTTTATTGGGTCTTCGGATTTTTATTATTGATAGCAGCATTTGGTATTTCACAGATTAAAGTGACGGGAAACTTAGTTGATGATCTGCCGGACTCACATCGGGTAGTAAAGGATTTGAGATTCTTCGAATCCAACTTTGGTGGCGTTATGCCATTCGAGGTTCAGATTGATGCACTCAAACCAAAAAAAGCAACCTCGGTTCGCACCCTCAAAAAAATTGAAGAGCTGGAAAAAGTCTTTCATGCAGATCCAGCTTTTGCCAAACCAATATCGATTGCTTCTGCCATGAAATTCGCCCGTCAGGCGTATTTCAACGGATTGCCTGAGATGTACAAATTGCCTTCCAATCGTGAACGAAGCTTCATTCTCAAGTACACAAAAGGAAGTGATCAGGACGGGAAACTGATGGAGCCATTTCTCGATTCTACGCAGCAATTTGCACGAATTAGTGCCCAGATGAAAGATGTTGGAACGGACGAGTTGGAGCGCATGATTGGCCGTGTTCAACCGGCTATCGATTCCATTTTTGATTCGGATAAATACAAGGTAACACTAACCGGAACCAGCGTGGCATTCCTTCGTGGAACGGACTATCTGGTGACCAATCTTTTTACCAGCTTGGCATTGGCCATTGTGATAATTGTATTGATGATGGCGAAGATGTTTTCGTCATGGAGGATGGTCAGCGTTTCTCTCCTACCCAATTTGATTCCTCTTCTTTTCACAGCGGCATTGATGGGCTACATGGGCATTCCGATAAAGCCATCTACAATTTTAGTGTTCAGTATAGCTTTCGGAATCTCGGTCGATGACACGATTCATTTCTTAGCGAAGTATAGACAGGAGCTTGATCAACAAGGATGGAATATTAGACGATCGGTGCTTGTTGCGCTTAGGGAAGTTGGAGTGAGCATGGTGTACACAAGTATCGTCCTGTTTTCAGGATTTTCCATCTTTACATCTTCAACATTTGGAGGAACGAAAGCACTCGGAATGTTAGTCAGCTTTACGTTGTTGGTTGCAATGTTCTCCAATCTCGTGTTGTTGCCATCGCTATTACTTACTTTGGAGCGCAAACTCACAACCAAGGCTTTTAAGGATGCCAACGTGGAAGTATTTGATGAGGAAGAAGACATAGAACTTGATCAGCTTACTGTAAAAAAGGAAGAATGAAAGGAATAATTCTGGCTGGGGGATCCGGAACAAGGTTGCACCCTTTAACATTGGCGGTTAGCAAGCAGTTAATGCCAATTTACGACAAACCAATGATCTATTACCCATTGTCAATATTGATGATGGCAGGGATCAAGGACATCTTGATAATCAGTACACCACACGATCTTCCAAATTTCGAGAAGCTACTTGGAACAGGTGAAGAAATCGGATGTAATTTCTCCTACAAAGTTCAAGAAGTACCTAACGGACTTGCACAGGCCTTTGTTTTGGGCGAAGAGTTTATCGGAGAAGATAAAGTAGCGCTAATTCTAGGCGACAACATTTTCTACGCAAATGGCATTGGCAAATTGCTGGATGATGTAAACAACCCAGAAGGAGGTGTGGTTTTCGCTTACCACGTAAGCGACCCTGAAAGATATGGCGTAGTTGAGTTTGACGAGAATCTAAAGGCTTTGAGTATTGAAGAAAAGCCTGAAAACCCAAAATCAAACTATGCTGTTCCGGGTCTATATTTTTATGATAATTCGGTGGTTCAAGTTGCAAAGGACCTTGAGCCAAGCGCTCGTGGTGAGTACGAAATCACCGATGTGAACAAGCATTATTTAAAAGAAGGCAAGCTGAAGGTTGGAGTGCTTAATAGAGGTACTGCTTGGTTGGATACTGGAACATTTGCTTCTCTAATGCAAGCAGGGCAGTTTGTGCAAGTGATTGAAGAACGCCAAGGTCTCAAGATTGGCTGCATTGAAGAGATAGCGTTTCGAAAAGGGTTTATTAATGCGGATCAACTTCGTAAAATTGCCCAACCTTTGCAAAAGAGTGGATATGGAGACTATCTCCTGAATTTATTGGATTAATAATGGCAAAAAGAAGAATACTAGTAACAGGGGGTGCCGGTTTTGTTGGAAGCGCAATGGCCGAGCGTTTAGCTCAGGACCCTGACAATTTTGTTGTGATTGTGGATAATCTATTGACCGGAAGTTTGGTTAAAGTACCTAAGAATGATCACGGAAATATTCGGTTTATCAAGTGCGATTGCAACTGTTACTCCGATATTTCTGGTGTCTTTTTTGGCCATCAGTTCGACTATGTATTCCATTATGCCGCATTAGTTGGCGTAAAGAGAACATTGGCCAATCCAGTCAAAGTTCTCGAGGATATTGAGGGTATAAATAATGTCCTTATTCTATCGAAGAACACAGGTGTAAAGCGAGTTTATTTCTCAAGTTCATCGGAAGTTTACGGTGAGCCGGTCGAGTTCCCACAAAACGAGGAAACAACACCGTTGAACTCACGGTTGCCTTATGCGATTGTTAAGAATGTTGGAGAGGCATATTTGCGATCTTTCCAGCGGGAATACGGATTGGAGTTCACTATTTTCAGATTCTTCAATACATACGGCCCAAAGCAGAGCAAGGATTTTGTGATGAGTCGTTTTATTTCAATGGCCCTTCAGAACCAAGACATTACTGTTTATGGAGATGGTTCTCAAACCAGAACGTTCTGTTACATGAACGATAATGTTGATTCCTGCTACAATGCTTTTGACAAAGACATGTTTGTAAATGACGTGGTTAACGTTGGCGGAAACATCGAATATCCAATTGTAGATCTGGCAAAAATCATCATCAATATTACGGGGTCATCGAGTAAGATTATACACTTACCGGCTCTTGTAGAAGGTGACATGACCAGAAGATTGCCAGACATATCAAAAATGCAACAACTACTCAATCGCGAAATGACCTCATTGGAAGATGGAATCAGAATGGTAATTGAGAAAGGACAGTTCGTATCTCTTATTCAATGAGCAAAGACATTGCATCCCTTCGAGGGATGATTGAGGATCGCCTAATTCAGTCCACTCAGGGCCAGGCTCCCGGAACACTTTACGACCCAATTGTTTACACCTTTTCGCATGGCGGAAAACGCATGCGGCCATCTTTGGTTCTGCTTGCGACCAAGCTTTTTGGTGGTGATGCTGAGGATGCGCTTGGCGCAGCGGTAAGTGTTGAGATATTCCACAACTTCACGTTGCTTCATGATGATATTATGGACAAGGCGCCTTTGCGAAGAGGCCATGAAACGGTGCATGTAAAGTGGGATGAGAACACGGCCATTCTCAGTGGAGATACCATGATGATAATGGCGTATCAGGAATTGATAAATACACCCGACCGCGTACTGAAGCCTGTTTTGGAATGCTTTAATCAAACCGCAAAAGAGGTTTGCGAAGGCCAACAGTTCGACATGGATTTTGAAACCCGTGATGACGTTACGGTGGAGGAATACCTTGGCATGATCAAACTGAAAACCTCGGTTTTGTTGGCTGCAAGCCTAAAAGTTGGGGCGTTGATAGGTGGTGCTTCAGAAGAAGCCGCGCAACGCATGTATGGTTTCGGGTTGAACATTGGAATCGCGTTTCAATTGCAGGATGATCTGCTTGACGCCTTTGGCGACAGTGCAGAAGTAGGAAAGCAATCCGGTGGAGATATTATCGCCAACAAGAAAACCTACCTAATGCTCACGGCAATGGAGGAGGCAGGTGATGCTAAAAGCCAGCTTGTCGATTTGCTGAGCGAAACGGACCACGAAAAGAAGGTTCGTGAAGTGACCAATATTTTTGAGGATCTGGGTATTGATGAGATCACACAGCAGGAGATTGACAAGTACTACCGAAAGGGGCTTGATTCAATAGAAGGGTTAGAGCTGGATGCGCATTGGAAGGGTCAGTTAATGGCTCTTGTAACTAAATTGATGGGGCGAAGATCATAGAATTGTTGATGATCAGTATTCAACAGCTTGTCAGGATGAGCGGAGTCGAAGCCCAGGGTTGGGAAATTTGAGATAGACAATTTACAATTCGATATTTTCGATTTCACCGAATGACCGAGCTACCAAACCTTCCCGTGCTTGTTAAAGATTCTGAACTGCTCTCAGAAGTTATTACACAATTGGAAAAGGACTTGGGAGAGTCTCATCCCGACCTTGTTTCCTTGGAATACTCGAATGTTGAAGACCTTATAGAAACGGTAGCTGACCTACTTTGGGAACTTCACTCCAGATCTCAAGAGAACCTATTCAATCTTTTGTACCGCATCGACCTTCCCGAAACCAAGGTTCAGGAAACAATTAATTCCGAAGGATTTGAGTGGCACGGGTTGGCTGAACTTATTTTGAAGCGTGAGCTGCAAAAGGTTGTGCTGAGAAAGCACTTTTCTAAATAAAAAAAAGCCACCCGAAGGTGGCCTCTCTAACCAAAAATCAATAGTAGAAAAACTACCGAACCGCATCCGATGCCGAATTTAGGTTGGGATAGGAAGGAAGTTCAGGTGACAAGTCGAGGGCCGCACAACTGCTAAACCTGTCTCACATATCTCGTTTAGTTCCATCCTTTAACCAAATCGGGAGTAAACGTTGGGGTGAATGCGATTCCTGAAACTTTATGTCCTTCCATCCGAGTAACCTTTTCGGTCAATCTTTTGAGTGACTTAAACATATTTCAAATCTTTATGGCTGAAAACATTTGTTTTACCACATATTCATATTTCTAATTGTCTTATAAATCAATATTATCGTTTATTTATTGATGGGTGGGTAAATTAATTCATAGTTTAATTGCCGATATTCAGAGACTAAATGAGCCTAACGTCCAACCTTATTGACCTAATTTCGACCATGACCGGTCCAGAGAAGCGTCATTTTAAACGTTGGCTGCATAGTTCAGATCAGACAAATCAATATGTGCAACTCTTTGATATGTTGGCTAAAAAGTCACCCCCTTCAGAAGCTGAGTTAAAGACGGAATTCCCAAAACTAACAGCACCTGGGATCACTAATTTGAAGAACTATTTGCACTCATTGATTCTTCGGGCGCTGTCCGACTTTCATCGTAAAGGATCAGTAAAAATTGACTTGAGAGGAAGACTGAATGAAATTGAGGTGATGGTAACCAAAGGCTTTTTGGATCAAGGATTGGTTGCCTTGAAAAAGCTTCGCAAAAGAGCGTATGAGCTGGAAGCGTTGTCCATCGCGTATCTCAGCTTGGAGCAACAGGAAAATATTTATGCACGCTCTGGATTGGATAAAGTAAGCCCAAACGATTGGGAAAAACTCTATCATGAGAAAAGAGCTGTTGCGAGTAAGGTTGGTTTAATTGATCGAATCCGTCAGCTTGAACGAAGGATTTTGATGCTCAATTCCATCAAAGGGGCAATTGCAAGAAGTACTGAGATGGATGATCAGGTTGATGTGATTGTTGACCAGCTGCCAACGGAAGATGAGATGGACGCTGCGCCATTTGATGCTCAATTCAGGTATCATCAAGTGCTTGCCACGGCAGCTAGAATGAAGCTGAATCATGATGTGGAAGTGGTTCATTTTCAATCGATTGTAGACCTAATCAATGACCACCCGTTAATCAAAAAAAGCTACTACTATGAGTATTACCCTGTGGCGGTACATAACTTAATTAATGCATGTTTTTTATCCAGAAACCTCGAACCGGTTGCTGATTTATTAGAGGAACTGGAAGGGTATTCGAGTGATCACAAAGTGTTGCATGCACGAAATTTCTACTACTCATTTCATAATCGAATGGCATTCAACAAGTATTCTGGCAATTACCAGAAAACAGTTGAATTGCACGCAATCAAGGTTGATGAACTGACAGCTCACGAGCAGTATTTGAATGCTCCTGCATTGTTCCATATTCACTTTACACTAGCGGAGGCATACTTCTGGATTGGGGAATACCGAGAAGCCAGCGATCAGCTGAAGATTATTGTGGAGGATCATGATATGATTGAAAATGAAGACCTTGGAAGCTTCGCCAGGTTTCTCATGATCTTGATTCATTTTGAAAAGGGTGATCTAGAATATCTTGAACATTTGATTGGGGTTTGCGAACGATATCTCAAGAAAAAGTCGATTATGCATCATACCGAAAAAGAACTGTTGGCCTTTTTCAGGAAGATTCACCGTAAGGGAAAGGCGCCTTTAGAATCAGAATGGGACACGCTCAAGTTGAAGCTGGAAGACTTGTCTTCAAACGATTACGAGAAAAATCTAGGACACACGTTTGATGTTCTTGGATATGTCCAATCAAAGTTGAATCAATAGAAAATTGATTTCTATTCGGAGAAATTACCGATGGCTCCAATCAAAGGAATCCATGTCTTCAAGACAACCAGCAAGTAGATCAATGGCCCCTTGAATATCATCCTTGTCGGCCATTTCAATAACCTGATGGATGTTTCTGGTTGGAATTGAAATTGCCCCAGCAATAGACCCACCGGCTGACATTCTTTGAATTGCAGACGTGTCCGTACCGCCCGCAGTTAGTACTTCCGGTTGCCATTTGATGTCTCGATTTTCGGCCGTTTTCTTCATGTACTCAACCATACGGTAATCTGAGATAGTGGAAGCATCCATGATCTTAATGGCAGCACCTTTTCCGAGTTGCGTGATCTTCTCGTGTGGCAAAGCGCCAGGAACATCATAGGCGATAGTGGTGTCCAAACCGAAGCCGAAATCCGGCTGATGAAGCAAAGAACTCACGCTTGCTCCGCGTACGCCAACTTCTTCCTGTACAGTGAATACACCGTAGATATCAAACGGAGTTTCTTTCAAAATCCGCATCGTTTCAATGAGGATGAAAACAGAAACGCGATTGTCAATGCTCTTACAGTTTACACAGTTGCCCATTTCAATGAGTTTACGTTCTCGCGTAACCACATTTCCTACCTCAATGTATTTCAACACCTCCTCTTTCGACATTCCCAAATCGATGAAAAAGTCAGTAGTCTTAGGCATTTTAGCCCGGTCTTCTGGACTCATTACGTGAATTGGCTTCGAACCCATCACACCAACAAGATCTTTTTTTCCGTGTACAATAACGCGCTGCGCAGTCAACGTTTTTGGATCGAATCCACCCAATGTATGAAAGCGTAAAAAGCCTTCCTCATCAATATGAGTGACCATGAAACTAATCTCGTCCATGTGCGCACCGATCATCACTTTCTTGTCCTGTCGGCCTTTCTTAATAGCCGTAACATTTCCCATGTTATCGACTTCAACGGAATCCGCCAAAGGCGTGACTTCACGAAGTACAATATCTCGGATTCTTTTTTCGTAACCAGGAGCACCTGCAACTTCGCAGATCTCGGATAATAGTGGAATATTTAGAGCCATTTTTTACAATTTGGAGCTCAAACTTAAGAAAAGGCAATTGTCGGGGCGTATGGCAATACGCCCGTACTTAATCTACCTCGCTCAACTTGAGCATATTCGATTGCCCTTTGTCGCTTATCGGCATACTGGCAATGTTGATAAGAAGGTCGCCCTCAGAGACAAACCCTTCCTTCTTCAATTTGTACATGATATCAGCAATGGTGTGATCTGTGCTCACATATTTGTCGTAGTAAAAGCCTTCAACACCCCAAGCTAGGCTTAGCGTGTTAAGCAAAGCGCGATTGTCGGTAAAGACGAAAATGTGTGTTTTAGGGCGATAGCTACCAATTCGATAAGCCGTGTATCCCGAGTTTGTCATAGTAACGATACCGACTGCCCCAGTTTTTTGCGACAGATGAACGGAATTCTCACAAATTGCATCCGAGATTATTCTATCCTTTCTTTCCTGAGGCAGAAGTTTTCTGTAGTAGATGTCCTCGTACGATTCAATGTAATTGATGATGGAATGCATGGCAGTAATCACCTGATCTGGATGTTCTCCTACAGAAGTTTCTCCACTCAACATCAAGGCATCTGCTCCGTCCATTACACTGTTGGCCACATCATTCACCTCGGCCCTAGATGGCTGTGGATTCTCGATCATGCTTTCCATCATCTGGGTTGCTATGATCACGGGCTTGCAATGATTCAAGCATTTTTTCACAATCATTTTCTGAATAACGGGAACTTGCTCCATGGGAACTTCAACGCCCAGATCGCCACGAGCAACCATTACCCCGTCTGCTTCTCGGATAATTGAATCCAAGTCTCGAACGGCCTCTGGTTTTTCGATCTTGGCAATAAGCCTTGACGTCTTTCCAGCATTGGCAACGAGGTGTCTCAACTCAATCAGATCCTCTGCAGACCGTACAAAAGACAACCCAATCCATTCAATATTATTCTCAAGGATGAAAGCAAGATCATGTCTGTCTTTCTCCGTTAAAGAAGGCATGGAAATTTTGGTGTTCGGAAGGTTGACGCCTTTTCGTGATTCAACCAACCCGCCATGAATCACCTTCGTTTTTACGCTGGTCGTTCCATTCGAGCTTACTGCTTCCAGCACGAGTTTTCCATCATTGATCAAAATCTTATCTCCGGCAGAAACATCTTGAGGAAATGTAGGGTAGGTGATGTGAGCACAGCTCTTGTCTCCATTACAATCCTCGGTTGTAATCTCAAATTCATCTCCGTCATTGATAAGGAAATCTCCATCTTTCATATCACCCAAACGAATCTTTGGGCCTTGCAGATCGGCAAGGATTCCTACATGACGATTCGTTTCTTTATTCAGCTCACGGATTGTTTTGATCACTTCCAAATGCTGAGAATGCTCACCATGGGAAAAGTTGATTCGAGCTATGTTCATCCCGTTTTCCATCATGCTTTTCAGCATTTCCTTACTCGATGACTTTGGCCCAATCGTGGCGATTATTTTGGTCTTATTTATCATTTCTATCTCAACAAATTGTATTTGGATCGCAGCTTATCTACGTCCTGTTTCCATGCTGCTTGCACCATTGCAAGCCCATTCAGTTTATCTTCCAACAACTTCATTTCCATTTCGTTCAACTGACCGTAAATAAGAAGCAAATAATCTACTTGTTTCATTTCCGGTACCAACTTCATGCTGTCCTCAGTTGGAAACAAATCTTCTGGTTTTTCCTCACCCGCTTCTGGAATACACCGGTTGGCAATTAAATAAAACTCAGCATGATCCGTGGCATCCGAGTAATTGAATTGAGAAAAGAGTTCGCCTGGCTTTTCCTTCGTTCCAAGAAAATACTCGTCCACACGTTTTAGTTCCATTCCCAAATTCCGATTGATTTCCCAGCACAATCTATAATCCTTGTGATGCGAGGAAATGCAGATCAATTCGAAATCAATCTCGGGCTCTATTTGGAAAAGCACTTTGCTCATTAATGGCGAAGATAGGAGTAAGCGTAACGGGATTAACGTTGCGCATCCCAAGTAATTTCGAAATCTATCCGCCTTGGATCAACTTGACGCAGGCCTGCTTTGCTGCCTCCTGTTCGGCTGACTTCTTACTTCGGCCCAAGCCTTTTCCAGCGGATTTACCGTTCACAATTACCTGAACGGTAAACCGTGACCTGGCTTGTTTGTCGGCTTCTTCAACTACTTCAAATTCGAATGGAACTTTCTCTTGTTGGCACCACTCTATCAGCTGACTTTTAAAATTGTCTTCAGCGGCAAGGATGGCATCAAGGTCCAAGTGAATACCAACAAGGTTAATAATGATGAACTTCTCCGAGCCATCGTAGCCAAGATCTAAAAAGATTGCTCCAACCAGTGCTTCCAAGGCATCTCCAGGAATTGAAGTCGTTCGGTTTCCCGTCACTTTCCCGTCCATCAGATCGGGTAGGCCTAGTTTGAGAGACAAAGAATTGAGGTTTTTTCGGCTTACTATTTTAGATCGTGCTTGTGTCAAAAACCCCTCTTCCTCTAAAGGAAACTTATTAAATAACATATTGGCGACCACCGCTCCAAGCACGGCATCGCCTAAATATTCCAGCCTTTCATTGCTGAGTTTTGCGCCACTTTCCATCTCCACAGCAGCCGACCTGTGCGTAAGTGCCAAACGATAAAGAGCTAAATTATTTGGCCGAAGGCCAACGAGATTTCGGATCGTTCGTCTGAACGATTTGTTATCCTGAGATTCGAAAAGGGTGATGATGGTCTGCAGAAGAGCAGACATCATGCATACTTGCGAATAATCACTGAAGCATTGTGCCCGCCAAAACCGAAGGTGTTGCTGATAGCCGCATTCACCTTTCTTTCTTGAGGCTGATTGAAAGTGAAATTCAAATCAGGATGGAAAGCCGGATCATCATCAAAATGATTGATCGTTGGCGGCACAACATCCTTCGTTACAGCCAAAATACAAGCGATGGTTTCAATAGCACCGGCAGCACCCAAAAGGTGACCGGTCATCGATTTAGTAGAACTGATATTCAAGTTGAACGCCTCATCACCGAATACTTCAAGAATAGCTTTTGATTCTGCTAAATCACCCAACGGAGTAGAAGTTCCATGGACATTCACATAATCAATATCACCCGCGTTCAAACTTGCATCAGACAATGCATTTCGCATTACGTTCATTGCTCCCAATCCTTCTGGATGCGGTGCCGTAATATGGTGTGCATCGGCAGACATTCCTCCGCCAACAATTTCGCAGTAAATCTTTGCGCCTCGAGCTTTCGCGTGTTCCAATTCCTCAAGAATCAAACAGCCAGAACCTTCACCCAAAACAAAACCATCACGATTCACATCAAACGGACGCGAAGCAGTTTCTGGAGAATCATTTCTTTCTGAAAGAGCCTTCATAGCATTGAAACCTCCAACACCAGCTTGGTTAACCGCAGCTTCAGATCCACCGGTAATCATCACATCTGCTTTTCCAAGCTGGATGTAAGTCAACGCATCGATCATTGCATTGGTAGAAGAAGCACAAGCAGAAACCGTAGTAAAATTCGGCCCTCTGAAATTGTACTTCATACTGATTTGCCCGGAGGCGATATCAGCAATCATCTTAGGAATAAAAAATGGGTTGAAACGTGGCGTTCCGTCACCTTGAGCATACTGAGAACATTCGTCATAGAAGGTTTTCAAGCCACCAATGCCAGATCCCCAAATAACACCCGATCTATCAGGATTATTGGTTTCAACATCAATCCCAGAATCAGTCATGGCTTCAGTTACAGCCACCATGGCATACTGGGTGTACGGATCCATCTTCCGACCTTCTTTTCGGTCGAAATGATCCGCAGGATCAAACCCTTTTACCTCACAGGCAAAACGAGTTTTAAATTTTGCTGCATCAAAATGAGTGATGGGTGCCGCACCACTTGTGCCGTTCAGAAGGGCGCTCCAATAAGCATCTTTCGAATTGCCAATTGGCGTAAGCGCTCCAATACCGGTAACTACAACTCTTCTCAATGACATTTTTACAGATTTTGAAACACACAAAACCTCACCATGCAAAACACAGTGAGGCTTTGAAGTGAGAGGGCATTACTTAGTGTTCCCCTCAATATATTTTACTGCTTCCCCAACCGTGCTGATACTCTCAGCCTGATCGTCAGGAATAGCAATGTTGAATTCCTTTTCGAATTCCATAATCAGTTCAACAGTATCCAAAGAATCTGCTCCTAGATCATTTGTGAAACTTGCTTCTGGAGTTACTTCGTTCTCGTCAACGCCTAGCTTGTCAACGATTATAGCCTTTACTCTTGATGCGATATCAGACATTTGTATCGATTTTTTAAATAGGTTCTTGCAGCTGCAAACATAATCATTTTCCAAAACGCCAAACGTGATAATCCATCAAGTATTCAGGGCAAACACAACTAATATTTTTGGGCGGTCCCTGAGCCTTTCAATAAGCTTGTCGAAGGGCGTTCCCAAAGCCCCAACGCACGAGTCTCCGCTTCGCAAAGGTCGTGCTACCGCTCATACTCCTCGTTACATTCCGCTTCGCTGCATTTCACTGCGGGGTAACCGCTTGTATCACTAACGCAAGCTTTGTTGATTCTTAAATCTCAATTTGATGTTTGCGTAGCGTTTTGCAAGCATTCATAAGGTTCTTTAAATAAAGGCAGAGAACCTTCCTTCGTCAGGGAAACAAACCGAAAACAAGGCAACAATTTAGTTGCTTCGCTGAGGCGTAGCCTGTCCTGAGGGTTTCTCGAAGGGAAGCGTCTCAAGCTTTTGACGTCTATTGCATTAACCCTTTGCATCGTTGCGCCTTTGCGAGAACACAAATTAACCGACTCGTCTTATATCATAAGAAGCCGTTAAATTTCAAGAAGGGTCTTAACAATTTTTGGGCGGTAAGGCAATTTATAGGCAGTATCTGCAGTTCGCAATTGGCTATTTTTGGCCGACCTTAAACAAGATGTCAATCATGTTCAGATCATTGATAATTGCTGGTTTTCTACTGATTTTTTCCCAAGCCTCTCAAGCACAGGAATCGTGGTCTTTGGAAAAATGCATTGAGTATGCCCTGCAGAATAACATTCAGGTAAAGCAAACAATGCTGTCTGTGGAATCAGCACAGCGAAACAAAAAGCAGTCTTTCGCCAACATGTTTCCAAGTGCGAATGCTAGCACGGGCTACAACTTAAACTTTGGTAGAACCATTGATCCAGGAACAAACGCATTTGTTACTGAATCTGTCAGTTCGCAAAATGTTTGGTTGGGATCAAGTGTCACCCTTTTCAATGGCCTTCGGTTATTGAATGGTTTAAAGCAATCTCAATTAAATGTGCTTGCTGCGGAATATGACCTCCAATCGATCACCAACGATATTTCTATGAGTGTCGCCACATCATTCTTGCAAGTAATGTTCTCGGAAGAGTTGCTTCAAATAGCGTTTGATCAGAAAGGAATCTCCACACAAATGATGGAGCGAACCCAAAAGCTGGTTGATGCTGGAGCCACGGCAAAAGGCAACCTTTTTGATATCAAGGCGCAATTGGCCAATGATGAGGTTCAAGTTGTCAATTCTGAAAACAATTATCAGTCGGCTGTTTTAACCTTAAAGCAACTTCTCAACTTGAAAGAAGATGTAGAGTTTAAAGTGGAACGCCCAGATGTTGACCTGCCAATAACAGACCCAGCTTCACTACGAGTGAGCATGATTTACAATGATGCGTTGGAGAATTGGCCAGCAGTGTTGGCAAGGGAAACAAGAGTTTTGGGTGCTGAAAAAGGAGTGAAAATGGCTTGGGCAAGTTTGACTCCATCACTTGATGCCAGCGGAAATGTGAATACTGTATTTTCAAGTTCAAGGACGTTTAGTCCCTTTGATACTGATAATCAAACCAAGTGGGGAGAGAAAATCCCTTACGGAACTCAACTTGATCAAAACCTGAGTTATGGTCTTGGCATGAGTTTGAGCATTCCAATATTTAATGGTTTGGCAGCAAAGAATGGCCTGCAACAAGCACGGTTGAGCAAGTTGAACAACGAGCTTCAATTGTCCGACACAAAAAATCAACTTTACTCATCTGTTCAGAAAGCTTACAATGACGCAATGGCAGCATATCGTAGCTTTTTAGCCACAGACGAATCAGTCAAGGCAGGAGAAGAATCTTTCCATTATGCAGAAGAGCGATTTGAAGTGGGCATGATAAACGCCATGGACCACAGCACGATTAAGAACAATTTGGCAAGAGTAAAAAGCGATCGCTTGAGAGCCAAGTACGACTACATTTTTCGTTCTAAAGTCCTAGATTTTTATCGAGGCAAACCGCTAACTTTCCAGCTTCAATAAAAGCTAAATGAATAAGAAACTGGTTTTCGCGGTTGTGGCCGTGGTTGTGCTGGTAGTTGTCCTACTCGGTGGTAAAAAAGCTGGATGGTGGGGTGGCGAAGAAGCCATTGAAGTGGCCATTGAAGGAGTTTCAAAACGAACAATCATTGAAACGGTTTCCGCTTCAGGTCAAATCCAATCTGAAACCGAAGTGGCAATCAGTCCTGACATCCCAGGAGAGATCGTCAAACTAACCGTTATTGAGGGGGATAAAGTTGAACGCGGTGATCTTCTTGTTAAGATTGACCCACAATTGCAACGAACAAATGTTGAGCGGCTGGAAGCCTCATTGAATACGGTAAAAGCCAATCTGGCTAACTCCCGATCGAGACGAGCACAGAGCAAAGCTCAATTCGAAAACTCCGAAGCATCGTTTAACCGGACGAAGAAATTATTTGAAAAGAACGTGGTCTCGCAAGCTGAATTTGATGCAGCAAACTCACAATATATCGTGGGACAGAATGAGGTGGAGGCGGCAGAGCAATCGGTAAAAGCCGCAGAATTCAACGTTGAAAGCTCCGAAGCGGGGCTTCGCGAAGCACAGAAGAATTTGAATCGAACCGAAATCTACAGTCCAGTCAATGGAACGGTCAGCAAACTCAATTTCGAAGCTGGCGAACGTGTGGTTGGAACATCACAAATGGCCGGATCTGAGATTATGGTTATTTCCGACCTAAACGAAATGGAGGTTCTGGTTGACGTGAACGAAAACGACATAATCCGAGTTGGGCTGAACGACAGCTGTGAGATTGAAGTTGATGCCTACTTGAATAGAAAGTTCAAAGGAGTGGTGACCAGCATTGCCAACTCAGCCATGAGTCAAGGAATGAGCACCGATCAAGTGACCAACTTTGAGGTGATTGTTCGGATCCTTCGTTCATCTTATGCTGATCTTGAAAATGAAAAACAACCAGGTCTTTCTCCTTTCCGACCGGGAATGTCCGCCTCTGTTGACATTCAAACCAGAAAGGTTGATGATGTGGTGGCGATTCCGATTCAAAGTGTCACAACTCGTGAAATTGAAAAGGACGAAACCGATGAAGACGGAGAGAAGAAACGCAAGCGTAAAAAGGTAAAACGAGCAGGAAAAACCGATGGCCCGGTTGAAGAAGTTGTCTTCATCAAGGATGGTTCAACGGTAAAGCAAGTGGCCGTTAAAACAGGAATTCAAGACAACTTATATATTCAGGTTCTGGAAGGTCTCACAATGGATGATGAGGTTATCAAGGCCCCATACAGCGCAATTTCCAAGGAATTGGAAGACGGCACTTCGGTGACAGAAGTTGATGAGGAAGACCTTTTCAAATCTGAAGAGGAGTAATCCACCATTGGCAATTCGATGCCGACAATTCTGCACATAGAATCTTCTACAAAGACCTGCTCCATTTGCGTTTCGCAAAATGGGGAAGTAATCGCCATTCGAGAATCGTGCGATGAGCAATATTCTCATGCAGAGAAATTGGCCGTTTTTGTGGATGAAGTGATAAAGGAAGTTGGGGGCCCGAAAAAGCTTGACGCGGTTTGTGTAGCTAAAGGCCCTGGTTCCTACACCGGATTGAGAATCGGAGTTTCCGCTGCAAAAGGACTCTGCTTTTCGTTGGACATTCCATTGTTAAGCGTGACTGCATTGGCAAGTTTGACGGAGCTGGCGAAAGTTCAGATTAAAGCAGAACCAGAAGACATTCTCATGCCGATGATTGATGCAAGAAGAATGGAAGTTTACACCGCACAATTCGATCATCAAGGTGTGAAGCAGACGGATATCTCAGCCCTTGTGGTAGACGAATCAACAGTATTAAACGAGTCAGGTAAGACCTATATTTTCGGAGACGGGTCTGCGAAATGCAAGGCCGTTTTAGAATCTGAAAATGTGGTTCTTTTGGAAGGCTTGAGGGCCAGCTCTAGGGGCATGATTCAAATCGCTGAGGCCAAATTCAACACTCAAGAGTTTGAAGATGTGGCCTATTTCGAACCGTTCTATCTAAAAGAATTTGTAGCGGGAAAGCCAAAGAAGATCTTCTAATCTTTCCACTCAAATTAGCCACCTTTGGCATTGCCTAAACGCCATCATCCTATGAATAAAATCTATCATCTCAGCAGTTGTTCTACCTGCCAACGGATTATTATGGAGCTTGGAATTTCTGAGCCCGAATGGGATATGCAGGACATCAAGTCAGAAAGTATTGAAGCTGACGTACTGGATAAGTTGGCAAAAGAGCACGGCTCATATGAGGCGCTTTTCAGCAAAAGAGCAATGAAATTCCGAGCGATGGGATTGAACGAAAGAACTTTATCCGAGGCCGAGTATCGAGAGTTGATTCTGGGTGAATACACGTTCTTGAAAAGGCCCTTTATTCTGATAGATGACACTTCATTTGTTGGCAACAGTAAAAAGGTGGTTGAAGCCGCTTTGCTAAAGTTGCGCAATGTGTAAAGCAGAGTCAACTACTTTTCGCTCATCACTATTCACTGGTCGCTTTTCTAATGAATAGAGTTTTGCTCGCACACCTTGCGGTGCTGGTTGCCAACATTATTTACGGGGCCAACTACACCATTGCAAAAGAGGTGATGCCCGACTACATCGAGCCGTTCGGGTTTATCGTGCTTCGTTGTCTCGGAGCAACACCG
Source organism: Bacteroidia bacterium (assembly GCA_047611425.1). GTDB lineage: Bacteria > Bacteroidota > Bacteroidia > UBA10329 > UBA10329 > JBLFWJ01. The sequence continues at coordinate 20,504 of JBLFWJ010000025.1, forward strand.
CTGTTTTGGATTATCGGCTTTTTCATAAAAGAAAAAGTGTCCAATAAAGACCTTGGATTGCTGGCAATTGCATCGGTATTCGGAGTGGCAATCAATCAGCTTCTGTTTTTCAAGGGGTTGAATTTTACGACACCCATAAATGCGGCCGTCATCATGCCTTCAACGCCAATTATCGTAATGATTATTGCGGCTTTTGCATTGAAAGAGCAAATCACGATTAAGAAGATTTTAGGCATTGCTATCGGACTTAGCGGTACGCTGCTCATTCTTCTTGCAGGCAAGAAAATCTCCTTCGATTCCGAGACATTCGTTGGCGACCTAATGATCTTCGTAAACGCTTCTTGCTATGGTATTTACCTCGTGATGATTACGCCATTGATGCGAAAATATCACCCCATTACAGTGGTGAAATGGGTTTTTCTTTTTGGCACCATAACGGTCCTTCCTTGTGGGTGGAACGAGTTTCTTGAAATAGATTTTGCCACGATGCCAACCAACATTATTTGGGCATGCCTCTACGTGGTATTCGGGTTGAGCTTCTTCGCCTACCTTTTGAATATTGTGGCGCTTAAGAAGTTAAGCCCTTCAGTTGTGAGCATCTACGTTTACCTGCAACCGTTGCTTGCTGCTGCATTTGCTATCAGTCTAGGAAAGGATGAATTGACGGTGATAAAAGTGGCCGCAGCCGTACTGATTTGCACAGGTGTTTACTTGGTCAGTTCCAAGCCGAAAACAATCAAATAAACTGCTCCTCGTAAAACTGGCTTGCCCATTTTCGATACTTGGCAATTGGCCCATCTCCTTTGGCCAAAGGTGGTTTTTCAATGTATTTCTTGTTCTGCCAAATCTTGAAGTCGTCCATTACGTCCTTCTTATAGCCTTTCATACCAAGCGTTCTGACAATTTTGGTTAGAATGGGTTTTGGTAGTAAAACCGCAAGTGGATGGAGTTTTGAAGCATTCTCAACGGGCTTGATAGCGATGCCGATTGTTAAACGAATCATATCGTCTTTTATAGGGTTAGGAAGCACAAAATTCATGGAGTGAAGCCCAATTTCAGGAACCGTTGTTTCCACTACAGAATAGCCAAGGCCATAAACGTCAACTTTTATGTTGACTCGGATATCCCCGCTTTTACCGAACTCCTTTGCATTTCTTGAAAAGCTATACTCCAAACGAAGGACTTCATTCTCCGCAATTGCTTCAGAATCTTCCTCCACTTTTTCGTAACCATGAATCCAATTGAAATGCCCAACATCAACACTGTTCTCAGTTGTTTCCTGTGGATGGCTTTTCAGATCCCAACTAACGGTGTCTACGGGGCCAAAATCATCCACATTAAGGTTGGGGATTACCCAGTCAGGCGGCAGGCTTGAATGGTGATGGAAAGCTAGGATCATTTGATTGATCTCCATAACCGGATATGTATGGAGTTTGACTTTTGGCGGGGCTTTGGTGCCATAACCTGTCGAGGTACAACTTCCCGAGCAATCAAACTTAAACCCATGAAATGGACACTGAATTTCTTCCCCCTATATTGTTCCTCCATGCCCCAAATTGGCTCCCATGTGTCGGCAATAAGCATCAGTCAAATAGGCTTTACCAGACTCGGTTCTAAATAGAACGACCTCTTTTCCACAGAAAGTTAGGCTTTTAATCTCGCCTTTTTTGAGGCCTTTACCCATCGACACGAAGTACCATGCCGTAGGATATGGATGTAATTTTCTTTCCTGCCGAGGTACTGGCAGAGTTGCGGTAGTTGTATTCACGGTAATCGTGTTGGATTGTAATGATACAATTGGCGTGTTGTCTCAAGCCTCATCCAAGCGAATATAAAACGTGGTACCCACATCCAGCTTGGTTTCGAACCAGATCTCACCACCCATGCCTTCTATAATGTTCTTTACCATAGCGAGTCCAAGTCCCATTCCAGAGGATTTTGTTGTGAAATTTGGAACGAAGATGCTTTCTTGAACTTCCGTAGGAATACCAGTTCCATTATCTTTCACAGAGACCAAAATCTGCGAATCCTTGCGCTCCAATTTGATTCCAATTCGACCTTCTTGATTCTCAGGGATGGCTTGAAATGCGTTCTTGATAAGATTGTTCAGTACCCGCAACACTTGCTTTCCATCTGCATGAATCAAGACGGGACTTCCAATTTGATCGTTGAACAGCAATTCGGTGCCTTCGCTTTCTTGATGCAGATCAGTACACGATTGAAGCAACTCGCGTAGTTCTACTTCTTCAATTTCGGCCTTTGGCATTTTGGCAAACGAAGAGAACTCTGTTGCGATATTCGAAAGGGTGTCAATCTGCTCGACAAGCGCCTTGGTCGTACGTTCTATTCGATCACCAAGATCCTCCGCACCATCCTTGTAGCTTCGCTCCAACATCTGAATATGAAGCTTCATAGGGGTTAACGGATTCTTAATCTCATGAGCCACCTGTTTAGCCATTTCACGCCAAGCAGATTCACGTTCCGAACGGGCCAATAACTCAGCGTTTTTCACAAGTTCATTCAGCGTTCTGTTGTACTCTTTTACCAGTTCTCCGATCTCGTCATTGCTTTCCCATTCGATGGCCTGGTTACGTTTATCAAGCTTTAACGTTCGCAGGTTTTCCCTGATAATTCGAAGCGGTTCTGTGATTCTATTCGAGATAAACAAAGCCAAAACAACAGCCAACAATATCAGTAATACGTAGATGTTGGTGAGTGCCGCGAGCAACGAGACCACCTCTTGTTCCAAGCCATGTTGACGAGCGAAATAAGGCAAACTCATGTAGGCCATCAGCTCGCGCTTTTCATTCCTAAACGGGGCGTAAGCAGTAAGAAATTCAAGGTTTCCGATGTGCTCGTCATGAATGAATTCTGAACGTTGATTCACCTTCATTTCATGGAACGCTACTGGATCCATTCTGGAGGAAACCAATCCTTCCTCAAACACTTTAGGTTGCGAAGTCGCCAACAGGTTTCCGTTTAGATCATACAGATTGATATCTGTAAAGAACACCTTGCTGAACTTGGTAAGCAGCATGGAAAGTTCATCGTGGTCGGATGGTTCCAACGTTGCTCTAATCCGCAGTTTGTGTTCCATTTCAATCTGGACACTTCGTGATTTTTCAGAGACCAAATCGGTGTTCTTGGTTCGATATTCTTCCACCACATACATCACCGTTCCTAGTCCAACGAGCAGAAGTGTGAACGTAATTATGGAGATCATGGCAAGATTGATCCTGTTTCTGAAACTCTCATTCTTGATCATTGGTACACCCAAACTTCCGCGGATGACCAAATTGAATGCACCGACCATGAAGTAGAGCAGGAAAAGGTAAGAGAAGACGGTGAAGTAGGAGAGCGAATCACCGACTGGACGGCTCAGAACAATCAAAATACCTTCTGCCGGTCGATGCATCAAATGGGAATTTCCAGCAAATTCCTTCATGGTGAATTCACTGGTAATCTCCCCAAATTCGGTTGCTACTAACGAGAAGGGATAGTTGCCAGAATGATCAATCAATTCATTGTCTACATATCGTGCATAGGAAAACGGTCGGAGCAAATTGTACTGGCTAAAACGACTATCGAGTAACAGGTCTGGAAATCCAGAATGTTGTTCGCCCATCTGAGGTTGCAGGTCGATAAAGACATCCGCCAGAACTTCCTCACTTCGTGGATTTCGGAAAACGACTCGAGCCAAATAGCCACCATTTCCTTTTACAATGCCTTTGTAAAAAAGACCGTCAGAATGAGTGGGTCGGGAGTTTTCGATTCGTTTCACTAGATCCGAGAAACCGTGTTCGTCCTGACCCGCATTGTGCGCTGCTAACTCACCGCCATTCGTAAAAACGTGTATCGTTGGGTTGAATCTTGACCACGGCTCAAATTGCAATCTGCGTTCAATTTCTGCAATCAGATCCTCGCTGTGTGCAGGCAAAACACTAATCAACCCTTTTACTTTTCTGTCTTTCTGGGTGGCTTCTCGCCACTCGTCAAACAAGAATTCAGCAACAGGATCCTCATCCGAAAATATCTTTCTGGCAATCGTTTTCCGATCTTCAATTTCGTTGCTGCTCTGATAATGCATGAGCAGAATGCACCCCAAAAGGGCATAGGCCAGCACATTACTGGTGAACGTGCTGAAACCACGACTTCGTGATTGCCATTCCGAAGCGATGAGCTGAAAACCAACTACGATCGAACCTGCCAAAACGGCCCAGAATGCTTCTGGTAGTAGGAGCCTAGCACCAAGAATAGCGACCAACGAAGTGGCCAAAACCACCATACTTCGTGTCGGAATGTCAGTATGAATTGTACTTACCCATCTCGCTACCCACCGAAGAATCAAGTGAACCGTAAAAAGCATAATGGCGGTAACCACTAAAGCCATCAGGCTGAAAAAATCTAGCCCGAATGGATTGGTCAGGTCAAGTGAAAACGATGAGTTGACAACCAGTAATTTGAATACAAGTGCGCATGGATAAACCAGTAGCAACATCAGAATTGTCACCACCGAAGTGAGTATCCATCCTGAAGAATTTGGTTTGTTTTCTGAGCTAGCTAATCGGTATTTGGCAAACTCCCGAACAATTGCCAGCACCACCAGCATGTTTAGGAATAAGTCTCCCAAGGATGGGATCAACTCATTACTTGCGTGATGAATGGGGTCGAAAATATCTAGACCATACCATGGCCCAGGCCAGCTGAATATGAGCATGATTGCACGAGTGATGATTAACCCAAACATCACAACTAAAGCGCGGCTGAAGTGCCCAACTTCGGACAAGGAATTCCTGACGGAATAAATGGCCCAGATCAGTAAAATGAAGAAGACCAACCAAGCCAAACTTGCCGATTTGTGATAGGAGTAATTGTCTAACGAGGAAGCCGAAATGTAAAACACGGGTTGCCCCTCAACTTCGATGGGAGAACTGCCAGCATGCTCGAACAGGTATGGATTCAAGTTGGCCGTTTTCTTGAGAATCGGATGCCAATTATCGCTGAGATATCGATTATGGATCGGGTACTCATTTCGAATTGTAGTCAGGCAAACCAAGGACTTTCCATCCTCAAGTATTTCGGTTTTGGCTAAGTACAATCCATTCTTCAATCGAATGGCTCCATCCATTCGTTTGCTTCGGTCATCAAGATGAAACCTGACAGGAACAGCGCTGGTGTTCCAAGCAATGAGTTGTCCTTTTTCGTACACCAGAATGGCACTCAGATCCTCACTCCAGTAATTCTCCCAATGAGTCACATGATTGGTCAATGAAGAAGAAAAGTCTTCCGACTTAACCTCTTCCAAAACCTGCTGATTAAGGGCATTTAGTTTTTGAAACGACTCTGAGAAAGCCTCTATTCTATTGGAAGCCTGCTCTTGAGAATCAGACGGCCTCTGCAAAAACAGAGCAGCAATGGCCACCATTAATGCAGCAAGAAAAATGTAAAGCGCCCGTTTCAAATTGTCTGGTTCATCAAGTGAATGAAGTCCTACGAAGATGCGAAAATCATGCCTGCTTGTACTATTCGCAATTCCTCCATTGATGATCGCGTGGGCTGTCGTAGATTCGCCAGCCAATGAAGGAATTCGCAAAGTTTCTCATCAAAAAATTACCGATCGCAATCACCAAGAATCAGCGGTACGATCGGCAGACTGAACTGATAATCAGCAAGGTTTGTGAGAAGAATTCCAGTTGCATAGATGTGGGTTGCCACAAAGGAGAAGTGTTGGACATCATGCTTCAATACGCGCCTAAAGGCAAACATTTCGGGTTCGAACCGATACCTGATATGTACAAAGCCTTGACTAAAAAGTATGGCGAAAAGTGCCACTTTTTTGATGTGGCTTTGAGCGACAAGAAGGGCGAAACCACCTTCAATTTAGTGCTTAGCAATCCGGCATACAGCGGACTTCAAAAGAGAAAGTACGACCGGCCCAACGAAGAGGACACGTCAATCAAAGTTCAGATAGATACACTCGACAACCTCATTCCAGAGGATGCAAATATCGAATTGATTAAGATTGACGTAGAAGGAGGCGAGCTGGGTGTTTTGAAAGGCGCGAAAAACCTGATTTCGAGATGTAAACCGGTCATCGTTTTTGAGCACGGTCTTGGAGCTGCCGATGTTTACGGCACCAAACCAGAACAGATTTACGATTTGCTTTCTGAGGAATACGGCATGCAAGTTTCTCTCATGAAAAACTGGCTGACCAACAAGCCGACACTTGAAAAAACAGAATTCTGCCGCCAATTCAATGAAGGTGAGAATCACTATTTCATCGGGTATTTCGGGGAGTAGTTTTTTACCAAGGAAATCTTCTCAAGACGCCTTGTTCTGAGTGATGCGTCTAATCAAATAACAATCGACTAGTAATTCAGTTAACTGATACCTTAGTCACCCCGATTATGAGAGCAGCAGTCCTAACCATCAGTTTAATTTGTGCTTTGGCCTTTGGTGCCAATGCTCAATCGTTGTATGGCTTCAACGTTGGTGGAATTCTGAATGTCACCAACTCGGTAGACAGTGCTAGAAGCATGATTCGAATGGGGGCTGTGGTGGAGGGATTCTACATGTACCAGTTCAGTCCAATGTTTTACGGAAAAACGGGTGTCGGTTACTCCCAACGTGGATACCAAGCCAATTTCCAAGAGATTGTGGTACCGGATACAGCAAATCCAATTCATGGTGAAGTCGTGCGTTCCGCATGGTTGCATTATGTCGATGTACCACTAATGCTGGGAATCACATCTCGAAACGCCTATTTCGAGGTGGGTGGTTTATTCTCATTTAGCGTGGCAAATCAAGCTCAGGAACAAGGCTTCGCACCGGATAGAAAGGATGGTATCATGATTTAT